>JAQWCI010000171.1 GCA_028706005.1 Lachnospiraceae bacterium | reverse complement strand
TGCAACGAAGGCGAATCGCCCTGCTTGTCGGTGATATTAAGATACTGATTCACATCCCCCGGCGAATAATCATACTGATACGACAGCGTCAGCATCTCCCCGTTGTTGCGCCTGAAACGATGCTGATAATCGGCTTTCACCGAAGCACTGCCCCAATCTTCTTCCCGGCGGACGGACTGGTTATAAGAAAAGACTTTCTCGCCCGCAGCATCACTCATATTATATAAAGTTGACGATGTCGTCTTATTCCTTCCGTCATCGACCGAGGCCGATACCGAGATAAGGTTGAGCGAATCCAGCTCATAACTGCTTTCCAGAGCGCCGTAATGGCCGGGCGTCTTCACCCGCATCTCGTTTTCCGAGCTAAGCAGCGCCTCTTCGGATGAATCAAACTGCCGGCGTGTGCCCGATGTTTTGTAGCGCATATCATAATGGCTGTACGAATAGTCGGCAGACAAAGCCAGCTTCCCGAACTTCATCGTCGTATAACCGCCCAGCACCTGCACCTTATTCATCATAATAGCGTTCAGGTTTGCCTTATATCCTTCGAAGTCGGAATTTCTGGTCACAATATTAAGTATTCCGCTCACGCCCTCCGCATCGTAGCGCGCTCCCGGATCGGTGATCACCTCAATCTTCTTTACCGTTCCTGCCGGCATACTCCGAAGCACCTCCTTCGGATTGTTCGACAGCATGTTCGACGGTTTGCCGTTAATATAGATACGAAAACTGCTGCTGCCGTTCACCTTCACGTTGTCATCGCCGTCGACCGTCACCATCGGCACCTTGCGCAGCATCTGCAGTATCGTCGAAGTCCTGGCATCCGGATCATCTTCCATACTGTAGGTTGTCTTCTCGGCCGTCACCTTCACCAGCGGTTTCTTCGCCACAACATGAATCTCGGGCAATGAGTCGAGCATCGACGGCTGCACGCCGACCGTGTCGGTCGCTGCAAAATCTTTCAGAGAATAAGTTTTCTTCACTTGTCCGCTGACGGCAGACATACACATCAGCCCCGCAAGGAGCCATCCGCAAAACAATTTTTTCATCACGCTTTACTTTTTTTAAATACGGCAGCAAAGGTAGAGCGTACAGAAACAGAAGGAATAAACAAACAGCGTACATCTGTCTGACATCTTCCTGACATTTGTATGACAATCCGCTTTTTCGTTATAATCCGAAAAAACATGCCTTTTCAACAAATGCAAAACCTCCTTTCTACAATATTTTGCACTGTTACATCGTTTGTATATGTAAAAAGCAAAAGATCATGATCAATATACGCCGGGCAGCACATCTGTCCATCTTCGTTACATTCGCCCTGCTTCTGTTCTCGCTGAGTTTCGGTTACCGCAATTATGCACTTGCCGAACAGGCCGTGGTGAGCGACCTCAATCAGGCGCTTCAACAAACGATTATGCAAAATCCGCAACTGCTGAGCCGCGATACGATACAAGCCTACACGCATCTGCTGAAAACGGCAGGCAGTCCGCTAAGCATAGAGAGTTACAACCGTTCCTTCGCCACATCACTCAGACATAAAGAAATCCGCGAAAAATCAAGACTGGTTGTACAGGTCAGAAACCGCTATGCAACAGCACATCTGCAGCCATACATCAATAAGGACGAAAGCAGCCATATCCTAAGCAGCGACACGGTCATATGGCTGTCGGCGGCAAACATCACACCAAGCATGCCTGAAGCGAATCTGGGCATCTCCTTCCAGGGACGTGCCGAATGTACGCCTCCACTTATTCTTGCTATGATGGATAAACAAGTACCTGCTCTTTTCTTCTTGCTTGCCGTCATCAGCGGATGCCTCTGTTTCTATCTGTACAGACGGAAGAGAGTCACAGCCGACACAGACACACGCGTCTCTTTCGGCGACCTGTCGCTCTCGCCCGACGAAGCTTTCTTCTACAAGCCCGACGGTGATAAACTGAAACTGACGCCTCTGCAATACAATGTGATGGAGATGTTCTTCGCCTCACCGAAACATATCCTGCAACGCGCTGATATCTGCCATGCACTCTGGCCCGGAAAAGACAACGCCGACGAAACACTCAACACGCTCATGCGCCGCCTCCGCCCATTGATAGAAGAGAACTCGAATCTAAAGATCACAACCGACCGCGGACGGGCCTACATTTTGGAAATAGCAGAAAGCTGACATGCATTTTTCTCTTAAATTTAACTAATCATTGATGTTCCGGTAAAGCATTGTTGTATATTTGTAAGCTTAAAAAGATACAACAATGCTCATCAAAAAAAATATACATGTCACCTATCCGAAGTCCGAGAAAGTATACATATCGGGCGGAATAAACAATATCAAAGTAGGAATGCGCCGAATTGAACTATCCGACACCATCATGGTCAGCGATGACGGTGATCCGGCAGGCCGAAAAAGCAATAATCCGGTCATTCTGTACGACACCTCCGGTCCCTACTCCGATCCCCGGATGACAATCAACGTGACGACGGGCATCCCACGCATCCGTGCAGAATGGTACGGACGCCGCAAAGACCTGGCGCATCTGAAGAAATACTCTTCCGAATACATGCGCAATCAGGCCGACACGGCAACAAAAGAAAACTTTCCTGTCCAGCATCTTCCGCAGCGCGCCCGTGAAGGCAAAAACATCACCCAGATGTTCTACGCCAAACGGCGCATCATCACACCCGAGATGGAATACGTAGCCATCCGCGAGAATCAGCAGATCGAAGCGCTCGGACTCAAATCGTTCATCACGCCCGAGTTCATCCGCAAGGAAGTGGCGGCAGGCCACGCCGTCATTCCGGCCAATATCAACCATCCGGAGACGGAACCGATGATTATCGGGAAGAAATTTCTGGTCAAGGTGAACGCGGTTATCGACGACACTCCCAAAGGCATCAACAGCATTATCGAGAAAGTCGTCTGGGGATGCAAATGGGGATGCGACACACTGAGCGAGCAGCTGACAAAAGGCGAGATTCACAACATCCGCGAATGGATTCTGCGCAACAGTCCCGTCCCCGTTACCTCGGTGCCCATCTATCAGGCGTTGGCTAAAGTTGACGGCAATATCGAGAACCTCTCATGGAACATCTACAAAGACACGCTGATTGAACAAGCCGAACAGGGAATAGATATAATGGTCATCCATGCGGCCATGCTGAAAAAACATATCGAACTGACGCATACGAGACTGACCAACATCGTTTCAAGCGCCAGCTCCATCATGCAACAATGGATGCAGCTCCATCATGAAGAGAACTTTCTCTATACCCATTTCGCCGAGATCTGCGAGATCCTCAAAAACTACGATGTCACCCTTTGCCTCGGCGAAGGTCTGCGTCCCGGCTCCATCTACGATGCCAACGATGCCGCACTGTTCTCCGAACTGCAGACGATGGGCAAGCTGACCTCCTTTGCATGGGACCAGTATGTGCAGGTCATCAATGAAGGTTCGGGACATGTTCCGATAAATAAGACGCGCGATTATGCAAAAGAGCAGCAGTACGCCTGCCACAACGCTCCCATCTGTTCGTTCGAGATGCTCACCTGCGATGTCGCCCCCGGCTACGATCATATTGTCGCCACCGTCGGCGCCGCCCAGATCGGCTGGTATGGCACAGCGATGATCAATTCGGTCACGCCTAAGGAACATCTCACGCTGTCCGACAAAGAGGATATGCGCAACGGCATCATCGCTTCGAAGATAGCCGCGCATATTGCCGATGTAGCGAAAGAGCATCCCGGAGCGCAAGTACGCGATAATGCACTGAGCAAAGCGCGTTTCGAAGAACGCTGGAACGATCAGTTCAACCTGTCGCTCGATCCGGAACGCGCCGAACAATATTACACAAACAAATAATCAACAAACAATACAAGTTATGGCAGACGATAAGAAAATCTTTTTCTCAATGGTTGGCGTGAGTAAAACATTCCCGCCACAAAAGCAGGTGCTCAAGAACATCTACCTTTCATTCTTTTACGGAGCGAAGATCGGCATCATCGGTCTCAACGGCTCCGGCAAATCTACCTTGCTTAAGATCATTGCCGGTCTCGACAAAGATCATTCCGGCGACGTAGTCTTCTCGCCCGGATATTCCGTGGGCTACCTCGAACAGGATCCGAAGCTCGAAGCCGGCAAAACGGTCAAAGAGATCGTGCAGGAAGGCGTTCAGGAAACCGTCGACCTTCTCAAAGAATACGAAGAGGTGAACGAGCGTTTCGGCGACCCCGAAGTGCTGGAGAATCCGGATAAGATGGACGCACTCATCAACCGACAGACCGAGTTGCAGGATAAGATCGATGCCTCCGATGCGTGGAATCTCGACACACGCCTCGAACGCGCTATGGATGCGCTGCGTTGTCCGCCCGAAGACCGCACTGTCGACACGCTCTCCGGTGGCGAACGTCGTCGCGTGGCATTATGCCGTCTGCTGCTCAAACAGCCTGATGTGCTCCTCCTCGATGAGCCGACGAACCACCTGGATGCCGAATCTATCGACTGGCTCGAGCAACATCTGCAGCAATACGCCGGCACCGTCATCTGCATCACGCACGACCGCTACTTCCTCGATCACGTAGCCGGCTGGATTCTTGAACTCGATCGCGGCGAAGGTATTCCGTGGAAAGGCAACTATTCGTCGTGGCTCGAACAGAAGACTTCGCGTATGGCGCAGGAAGAGAAACAGGTCAGCAAACGCCGCAAGACGCTCGAACGCGAGCTTGAATGGATACGAATGGCTCCCAAGGCACGCCAGGCTAAAGGCAAAGCGCGACTGAACTCATACGAGAAACTGCTCAACGAAGATCAGAAAG
>JAQWCI010000170.1 GCA_028706005.1 Lachnospiraceae bacterium | reverse complement strand
CGAAGATGAAATCTTCGATCTTTGGGGTTTGGGGATTGTCCCCAACAAGCAGAAACAGAAAGTTCCGCCTCCGGGCGGAATCTTTTTGTTTTGGGCCTTTCTGATCAGGAAGGCATTGCTTGCCAAATTACAAGTTCATTAGCTTCAATTACACGACAAGTTCCTAAACGGCGACTTTTCGTATTGATTTTAGACGGATTCTGATGTATACTTATATTAGAATGTTGTACCTATTTGGGCATAATACGGAGATTTTGAGGAGGTGTCAAACCATGGCATTGCGTATTCCTTGGGATATTGAAGAAGCGGTGCTGATGCTTGATATGCTTCTCAAATCTATAGATGGAAAACTTACAAGAAAAGAGGCAATTCGTCAAGTCTCTGAGAAGCTGCGCAGACGCGCAGTAAATAGAGGAATAACGATTGATGATATCTTCAGGAATGAGAATGGAATTACATTCCAGATGTCAGCTTTGGAAGTTGCCTATACCGGAATAAAAACAAAACTAAAACAACCCACAAAGCTCTTCGTAGAAACTGTGAATCTGTATAGGAATCATCGAGAGCTTTATGAAGAAATACTTAAGGAGGCTGAGAACGTGGTTGAGCCAAAGTCTGTGCAGGATGAATTCTGTTCATATCTTTCGATGCAAATGCCGACGTTTCAGCTGTCAGATGCGTATCTGATGCTTTCGGATATTGAAAGCTTTTGCTTGGAAAGAAAAATTCTTCAGAATAAACTTTTTGAAACAACTGACCTTGAGGCAATTAAACGAGTGGTTCAGACGGTTGATTCTAACCGAGTCTTTCGCTTCACATATAAGCAAAATCTGAAAAAGATGTCGACCGTAATTCATGCGTACTATGCTTTTCTGAAGTCTTATAAGCCTGATGAAGAAAAGGAAGTAAAGCCGATTATTCAGGATGCAATACCTTCTTTGCCTGATGCAGATAGTATGAAGCAGAAGGATGATGCTGTTGGCCCGCAGGCTATCTCCGTGCCTGTAGCCGAAAGAACCAAATTAACGGATCAAGAGGAAAAGCAGAAGTTCAATGACTGGATGCTAAGTTCCGGAATGTCAAAGGCCACGATTACAAGTTATATGTCTTCTTTTGGCCAGTGTGTAAAGTCTGTAGCAAATTATAAATTGTGCGAGACGAGCCTTTGGAATGTAGCGAACGCAGAAGATGCCAGCCATATTTATGATCAGCTGTTTGGTATTTCTGAGTTTTACGAATATAACAAGCAACAGCACAACCGATTTAGTGCTGCATTTCGGAAATTCATTGAATACAGATCCGGAGGTAGCCCGGCAAGCTTGAAACCCTCGCAGCCGACACAATTTGCAGTTGAAAAAAAGCCAACGAGAAGGAAGGAGAATGATCCTGTACTTATTCGCTACAAGGAATTGCTGGATAAGTTCTTTCAGAAGGGATTTCGCATGGAATCCTCGCTGGATATGAAAAAGCTTCGTAGGTTTTATCAGGATCAATATGGAACAGAGCTTTCTGATGAGGATGCTCTTGTTTGCCAGGACATCAGTTCAGTAACAATTCTTCATGAGGGAAAAGCCTATCTTCCTGATTCGATGCTATCGCAGGAGAAAAAAGAAAAGCTGCTGCAGTATATAGAGGATAAATTCGTTTCTGGCTGTGATGCCATCTATTACAGTGCATTGTTTTCGGAGTTTGAGGAAGCTTTCCAGGGTGAGCGTATTTATACGCCTGAGATGCTAAAA
This sequence comes from Lachnospiraceae bacterium, assembly GCA_028706005.1. Taxonomy (GTDB): domain Bacteria; phylum Bacillota; class Clostridia; order Lachnospirales; family Lachnospiraceae; genus CAG-791. Next base: position 3,106 of record JAQWCI010000170.1, on the reverse strand, counting down.
ACTTATTTGTCATACATCAACAAAGGGAATTATGTACTTCAGCGCAGTTACCTTGCTAAGGACTACACCGTGCAAATGAATCCTGAAGATGACATCAGAGAGTATCTAAAAGAAGCCGCCGGACCTGTTGAAGTGGAGCGGCTTGCTGCTGAGCTCTCTTACATTCCGGAACAGAAAATCAAGTTTGCCCTTAGCACAAACAGTGATTTCATATGGAACACAACTGGCGAGTATTTCTATGAGGATTGTGTTCATTTCAGCAATTCTGAATTGGAGTGGATGTCTCAATTCATCTTAGATGGTATTGAAGAACGGGACTTTGTTACTGGCAATGAACTCGTTGAAGCAGTAGAGGCACATTTCCCTGACATTAAAGAAATGTACCAGTGGATTACGCCGGTCGGTATGAGAAATGTCATCGGGTATAAGCTGAACGACAGATTTTCCTTCAATGGTAACATTATCAGCAAGTATGGCGAGGACTTGTCCATGGCTGAAGTGTATGCAAAGTATTGCCGCAAGCATTCTCGGTTCACCTTGGATGAGCTGAATGTTTTGAAACAGGAACTTGGTTCTACGATTTATTTTGATGAGATTTATGCCAATTCTCTGCGCATAAGTCAGAATGAGTTTGTCTCTCAAGACATGGCGCAGTTTGATGTTGAAGCAACTGATGAGGCGATCGGGCGAATTTGCACAGGGCAATATATGTCGCTTCAGGAAATTCGTGACTTTGGAACATTCCCGTATGCCGGTTATCCGTGGAACGAATATCTGCTGGAGCATTTTGTCGCAAATTACAGCCAGAAATTCATGTTGCTCCACATTGGCTACAGTGCCAATGTGTGCGCTGGCGCTATTGTAAAACAAGCATCCTCCTTTAAGGATTTTAATGATCTTCTGGTCGATATTCTGGCAAACAGTAATATTGTGCTGGATGAAGATTCTGCATTGGAATATCTGCGTCAGCAGGGATATATCGCCCGGAGACGCTACAGTGATATAGGAAGAATAGTAACCGAGGCGAAAGTGGTCCGGTCAAAGAAAGGATAAGATAGAATATGTACTCCTATGATTGGGACCCATCTACTGGAGGCTATATACTGAACAGTACACCGCTGAATTTCAGTAAAGAGCCTCGTCCGGTATATTACAAGGAATTGGATATGCTGGGCTTTGACCGGTATTGGGATTATGAAAAGGACGACACCTACCCCTATATGTGGGCGGAAGCAAATACCTATTGGTATCGTGGGCGGAAGGTGGCCCAGACTAAAGGTGGATCATTATGTTCTCCGCCTGAAATAACAATTTTAGAAGATGCGGAGCCGCGGGGGGGAAAATTACGTTTTGTTGATGTGCCTGCAATGGTAAGTAAGAATACTCCGTTCATGGAAGGCTTTGTTCAGGAAACAATCAAAAAAGTATATAACACCTATGTCGAATATCAGAAAAAAGCTGATGTTTTTTACGTAGCTTTTAGTGGCGGAAAAGACAGTATTGTAACTCTCGATATCGTACAAAGAGCACTTCCTCATAATGCGTTCAAGGTTCTCTTTGGTGATACTGGGATGGAATTTCCCGATACTTACAAGACAGTAGATTTAACTGAAGAATGGTGCAAAAGCTTGGGTATTGAGTTTATTCGTGCGAAATCAGAGTTTTCACCCGAATATACCTGGAGACAATTTGGCCCACCGGCAACGGTCACAAGATGGTGTTGCAGTGTTCATAAGACAGCCCCTCAGGTGATAGCACTTCGCGAATATACTGGTAAGAACAATTTCACCGGAATGGCGTTTATTGGGGTTAGAGGAAGCGAAAGTTTATCTCGTAGCGAATACGATTATGTTAGCCTTGGAGAAAAACACAAGGGGCAATACAGCTGTAATCCTATTCTTGAATGGAATTCCGCTGAACTATTTTGCTACATCTATGCAAACGACTTGATTTTAAATGAAGCATATAAGAAAGGTAACAGAAGAGCAGGATGCTTAGTATGTCCACGTGCTGCTGAGAGAAATGAGTATATGAGTAGGGAATGCTACCCAGATTCATTTGATACCTATGCAAACATCATCAGAGAATTGTATAAACAACACCTGCCGGATAAAGATGTTTTGGAGGATTTCATTGCGAACGGCGGATGGAAAGCTCGCAAGAATGGACGAGATCTTTCAATTAGCATGGGGTATGAAGAAAAAACCACAAAAACAGAGAATGTAATTGAGGTTCACAATCCCAAGGTAGATTGGAAAACATGGATAAAGACCATCGGTGTACTTTTAAATGATGAGTCGCCGTATAGGATGTTGTTCCGAAATGAGGAATTTACCTTTTCCCTGAATCCAATCAAGGATGGCTATGAGGTTCGATATGATAGAGAGTATTCTAAACGTAATCCGTTGTTTGTGAAACTCTTTAAAAATGTTTTTCGTAAATCGGCGTGTTGCATCGGGTGTAGAGAATGCGAAGCTGACTGCCATAATGGTTGCATTTCCATGGTAAATGGTAAAGTAACGATTAGCGAACAATGTGTACATTGCGCGCAATGTCATAAAGTTGAAAAGGGCTGTTTGGTTTATAAGTCCTTAGAAATGCCAAAGGGAGGTTTATCGATGTCTGCAAATAAAAGCCTTAACTGCTATTCACATCACGCTCCAAAAGCTGACTGGTTTAAGCAGTACTTTGAGTACAAAAATGATTTTGATCAGAAGCATTCTCTGGGTTCACAGATGTACAGCTTTTTCAAGCGCTTTCTGAGAGATTCAGAGTTGCTTGATGAAGGTGGATTTAGCAGGACTGCTCAAATAATTGATAAGATTGGTTTGGACGAGCCTGCCGCATGGGGCATCATGCTCACAAACTTATCTTATACGCCTCAAATCAACTGGTTTGTTAAGCGTATGAATATGGGAGAAACCTACAGCAAAGAGTACACTCTTTCTTTGCTTGTTCAGGATGGTGCAAAAGAAAGCTGGGTAAATGATATCTGGAGTTCGTTTGGGCGGTTCGTTGATTTGCCTTTCAACGAAGTTGGTATGGGTCACGCATATAAAGAAAAGAATCGGGTTGTATCTATTACAAGATCTCCTTGGGAGTACCC
>JAQWCI010000169.1 GCA_028706005.1 Lachnospiraceae bacterium | reverse complement strand
CATCAACGACGTCAATACCAGTAATAACACCACCAGCGACACAAACGCTAAGAACGGCAAAACCAGCAGCGACACCGATACCACCACCAACACCGCAAAAGACACCACCAACACCGCAAAAGACACCACCAACACCAAAGACACCATCAACACTACCAAAGACACCATCAACGACGTCAACACCAGTAATGACAACACCGCACTGTCAGTCAAGCTCATAAGCGAAAGCCCGGTCGGCATCATCATGAGCGATGTCGAAACACATGAGATCTATTACACTAATGAGGCTTTCCGCAGAATCATGCATCTTAGCGATGATAATTATCTGGGAAAGAAGTGCTATAAGTATGTAAGGAACGATGATGAACCGTGCAGTAATTGTGCGGCGCATAAACTGAAGATCGGCGAGAGCTGTGAGAGAATTAATTCTTTCCCGCAGGACGGTATATATCTGAGCACAAGGAGCAGGCTCACTACATGGAACGGGCATAAAGTCCTGGTGGAATACAATACAGACGTAACATCCACGTACCTTCAGCACATAATGGAGCAGGATCTCCTGAACAGAGTCCCGGGTGGGATAGGTATCTGTGAGAACAGCCGGGATAAGGTGAGAGTTCTCTACCTTAATGACGGCTACTACCAGATAATCGTGCAGACGAGAGAAGAGCGCGGAACAGACCAGACGAGGGAACTCTTCAAGTACGTGCATCCTGATGACGTGATCAGGATAAAGGAACTGGGAGAGGCGCTGGAGAAGGGATCGGATCTTGAGAGCTGTGATTATCGCATTATGTGCGGTGAGAGAGGCTACAGGTGGATCCACATAGTGTCATCAGTAATAAAGCGCGAGAATGGCGTAATTACGACATATTGCAATTACACGGATGTCGATGATGCAGTGCGCTCGCGGGCAAAACTTGAAAAGGCCAACAGTGAACTGAATACGCAATACAAAAGAGAACTGGCGCGAAGAAAGGAAATGGAGAAGAACTGCTTATTCACGGATTGTTTCAATGTGACACAGAACCACATGGTATCAAGCTCTACTCAGCAGGGCGAGGGCAAGGGCGAGGGCAAGAGCGAGGGCAAGGGTGATGTCAAGAGTGATATCAGTAAATATAATCTCGAAGATGTGATGAACTCCTCGCTTGATAGTATTCCTTTAGAAGAAGACAAAGAAAGATTCAGACAGGTCTATGACAGAAAAGGAATGATGGAACGCTTTGAGAGAGGAGAAAAGGACAGCAACATAGAATACAGAAGCACAGGACATGATGGCAGATTACATTGGATGCGCGCAGCAACAAGCATGATGGAAGACCCTACGACCTCTGACCTCCTCGTGTACACATATATCTATGACATTGACGAAGAAAAGAAGAAACAACTTGCCATAGAGCAAGTGACAGATGAAGAAATCGAATATGTTTTGCTGGTTGATACCCACAACGAAGCGACGATTATTGTGGATCTGAATCCCGTAATGGTGAGGGTCGAGACAGACAAAACAATTGTTTACCATATTATTCCGAATTCTCCGCACTTTGATTATGTTTTGGATTCTGACAGGCAGAGCGTGCAGGATTTCTACAACATTGACAAGATCAGAAAACAGCTCGAAGGAAAAACAATTGTTTCCAACATATACAGCTGCCTGACAAGTGCGGGCGCCGCCACAAGGAAAGAGGAACGAGCGTTTTATCTTGATGAAACAAAAGACAATATCGTGATCGTAAGGCGTGACATCACGGAATCATATGACAAAGAACAGGAACAGAAGGAAAACCTGCAGAAAGCGCTGGATGCTGCGAATGCTGCCAATAAGGCCAAGAGCGAATTCCTTTCGCGGATGAGCCATGACATACGCAATCCCATGAATGAAATCGTGGGGATGACAAGACTTGTCAGAGACAGCAAAACAAGTGACGAGCGAAATCATTATCTCGCGCAACTTGACGCATCGAGCACGTATCTTCTGGGACTTCTAAACGACATCCTGACTATGAGCAAGATAACGGAAGGCAAGATCACGCTGAATCCGGAAGCAGTAAAGACCGCAGAATTCATGGAGCAGATTCTGATTATGGTCAGGGCACAGGCTGATGAAAAAGGAGTGAATTTTGAAGTCCGTTTTGCGGATGGACCGGAAGTGCCTTATCAGTTTTTTGACACACTGAGGGTCAGACAGATCCTGTACAACATCCTCAACAACGCTGTCAAATTCACGCATCGCGGAGGACATGTCATATATACGGCCGGACACGTCGAAAGAATGGGGAAAATCTGGTGCCGCCATGTTATTGAAGATAACGGTGTCGGCATGAGCCCTGAATTCCTGACAACAGTTTTCACTCCATTTGTTCAGGAGGAAAATTCCGAATCGGGTTTTGCCACAGGCACAGGGCTGGGCCTGTCTATCTGCAAGCAGCTCTGCGACCTCATGGGCGGAAGCATACAAGTGGAAAGCAAGCTTGGAAAAGGCACCACATTTACGGTTGAGATTCCGACGACGCAGCTCACTGAAGAAGAATATGCAAAACAAATTACAAGGGCTTCAGGGTATATTGGTACCGCAAAAGGTACAGGCGTACTGAAAGGCAAAAAAGTCATTATCTGCGAGGATCACCCGGTAAACAGGGAAATACTGGAAAAACTTCTTGCGAAAAAAGGCGTAATAACTTTGTCCGCAGAAAACGGGAGAGACGGGGTGGAGCTTTTCACTAAGTCCAAAGAAGGTGAGATAAACGCAATTCTTATGGATATCCGCATGCCTGTCATGGACGGACTGACGGCGGCGAAGGCAATCCGGGGGCTGGACAGACAGGATGCAGCGAAAGTCCCGATCATCGCGATAAGTGCCAATGCTTTTCAGGAAGATCTTCGGGCATCAGCTGATGCCGGGATGAATGATCATCTGGCAAAACCCGTTGACCCGGACAAGCTTTACGAAGTGCTGACCAGGTGGACAGAAAAATAATCCTTTTTTCGTTGTGCTTCGTATAAAGAAACGGGGATTAAGACTGAAATCAGACCGGATGCGGATTAAAGACGCGTATTTGTGCTAAAATATGATAGAGAGGCGCTTTCTTTGAACCCGGTCTGAATCTCATTTGCAAAGATGAACCGGATTTGTTTTGCCTGTACAGGAATACAGTCTGTTCGCGGGGATATAGCATGATAAAGAGCATCAATTCAAAACTTAAATCAACAGCAGGAGCCACCCTTATGATGGCTTTGCTGTTTTTTATTATGTGCGCGGTGGTGGGGTCGATAATACTGGCGGCCGCGGCCAGCAGCGCAGGGAGAGTCGAAGGACTCAAGGAATCAGATCAACAGCAATACATCATGTATTCAGCATCAAATCTTATAGCGAATAAATTCGCGGGAAACAAGCTGTTCGAAGCAAGCGACCTGGCAGAAGGATCCCAGGATAGCATAACAATCGATGGTGAAGGTTCACTTACATCGACTTCGAAATATTCGTATTTCACAACTGCGGATATGAAGTATTACTGGGTGGCGACAGACGGAGATATAAAGAGTGCCAACACTTGTCATGCCGGTGACGACGGAAATGCCAAAACAAGTGATGAAATACAGTCTGTTCAGACATGGCCTCAGGCACCTGTGTTTAAAACTGAAAGTCTGGTCCTGGATAAAGACCTCAAGTATTATGCCAAGAACGCAGCGCAGACGAAAATAATCGGCACGAGTTCGGGTTCGAATACAGGCTTTTGGGGAACAAAGGCGGCAGACAGCCCGTATCTGCTTAAAGGCTGGGATTGGGATACTGTTCCTGCAAATCAGTCATGGCAGCCGCCGGCAGATACAGCAGTAGCAGATCCTGTGCTTATGCAATTGAAAGTCAGTGACGCAACTGAGAAAGATACACCGGCAGTTGTTTCAATTTCCATTAACAATAGTTTTGATATCTCATCAAAAGTCTACATACCGGCGGACAAAACGGTAAGAGAATATACATACACAGACGGCGAGTATTATCTCGTAAATGTACCTTCAAATAACGGTCAGGTCGGGTATGTTCAGTCAAAGAAGCAGGAAGATGCCGGATACTATATAGTCACTTATGACACTTATGAGATGAAAGACGACGGCACAGGTAAGGCAGTGAGGACGAAAGTGGTTGACAAGTGCAAAGTCCTGGCAACCGTATCCAAGGATGATTATGATAATCTTGAAAGAGATACTAATGTAGATATCACATATCACACAAGTATCAGAATGGTTACGGTCACGAGAAAGCTCAGTCTAAAAGGTTTTGGCTGGGCAGACGCGACAGTAACTACGATCAATACAAAAAGCGAAGAGTGATTATCTTGTACAGATGGAGAAATCAATGAAATTATCTGAAAGAGTTTTAAACAAACTCAGATCAACCAGCGGTGAGTCGATATCAGAAGTGCTGATATCAATGCTTATCGTTGCGCTTGGATCGATCATGTTCGCTACGATGGTCATGGCTTCCAAGAATCTGATACAGAAGTCAGATACAGCATACAGCGACTATGTGAACAAGAGGAACTGGTTCGTTCTGGAAGGAACAAGTCCTTCTGACGTCGGTGAGAGTGACAGCAGTAATTATACAGATGACATAAAAGCTGCGGTGACAGGCCCGGCAACTGCTGAGGTCACATTTATTCCTAAGAGCGGGACAAACACATATAAAGAGAAAGTCAGCATATACAGATTCGGGGATGAATACATATATGAGCCATCGAAATAGGATCATCATGTCAAAACTTAACAATGACCATGGATTCTCACTTACGGAGTTACTGGCAACAATAGCGATAATGTCGCTCGTAACACTGGCGATAGCAGCAGGATCGGTGACTGCAGTGAGAGT
>JAQWCI010000168.1 GCA_028706005.1 Lachnospiraceae bacterium | reverse complement strand
CGGCGTGTTCGGCGTGTTCTGGGAGCAGGGCAAGCTTAACGGACTGGGCGATGTGACCATTAAATCAATGCATCTGTTGAGCCTCTTCTGGGAGCCGGGCGTAAAAGACATTCAGAAGAGCAAGAATTTCTTCTCGGTTGAGCTCGTAGACAACAGTATGATCGAGCAGAGCTACCCGCAGGCTAAAGGAAAGCTCACTGAGACCAGTGACAACTTCACGAAGAAGTACATATATGACGATCATATCGACACGACCGGCAAGAGCGCGGTTATTGATTGGTATTATCACAAGTTCGTGGACGGGAAAAAGACATTGCAGTACGTCAAGTTTACCGGTGATACAGTCTTGTACGCGACTGAGAACGACACGCAAGTGCCGACAGAATCCGTACAGCAGCCAATGTATGACATTGACGGTAAACCTATTGTCATCAACGGACAGCAGGCTACGCGCACTGTACAGCAGCCTGCTGGCGAGAGCATGGCTACGAAAGGCCTGTACGATCACGCAATGTACCCGTTCGTGTTCGACCCGCTCTTCCCTGAGGCTGATATGCCGGTAGGCTTCGGCTTCGTAGACGTCTGCAAGAACGCCCAGGCGAGCATTGATATCTTCAATAATTCCTTCGAGAAGAACATACAGTTCCTTGCAACTCCACGATATCTTGTCCGAAATGACGGCGGAATCAATGAGCAGGAGTTCGGGAACCCCAACAAGACTATCGTGCACGTCGACGGGAATCTTGGTGACGATTCGTACAAACCTATCACTCCTCCGACGTATATTAACTCTAATTACATAAACCTGTTAGACAACAAGGTGAACGAGCTCAAGGAGACCGCAGGGAACCGCGATACGTCAAACGGTGGTACGCAGAGTGGAGTAACTGCCGCGTCAGCTATCGCCGCAATGCAAGAGAGCGCCGGTAAGACCTCACGAGACCAGATCAACACGACATACGAGGCACACAAGTCTGTTGTCAACATAGTGATCGAGCTCATACGGCAGTTCTATGATATGCCGCGGCAGTTCCGTATCACTGGCGATAATGGCGAGCAGGAGTTCGCAACTTACGACAACAGCGGATTGCAGCCGCAGGATCAAGGCAATGATTTCGGACAGGACTTAGGATACAGACTTCCTGTGTTCGACATTAAGGTCGAGGCAGAAAAGAGTTCTTCATACAGTAGACTGTCTCAGAACGAGATGTCATTACAATTCTATAACGCCGGATTCTTCAATCCTCAGTATGCGGATCAGGCAAAAGCATGTATTGAAATGATGGATTTTCAAGGTAAGCAGTCCGTACTCGATACCATTAGTGCCAATGGCGGAATGTATCAACAGCTCTTGCAGACTCAGCAGCAGTTGTTACAGCAGGCAGAGATCATTGACAAGCTTGCCGCAAAGCAGGGCATACAATCTAATCAGGCTGACCAGATGGCCGCGCAGATAAACCAGAACCTTAATTCAGGAGCGCAGAACGGAAAAGCCGAAACCAAGACTAACGGCGGCGGAGAGAACGCTATCGTGCAGAATGCGCGGAGCAAGGCATCAGACGCATCGAGGCCAAGATGATAGAGATTACTTACACAAAGAGCAAAGATGAATTCGTTCTTGATATGACAGGCCATGCCGGAAGCAATGAGCCCGGCAAAGATCTCGTGTGCTGCGCAGTAAGCACATTGTTCTTCACACTTGCAAACCGTATTGGCGGAATATCTGACGAGCACTCAGTATCATACAAAGTAGGAGAGGGACACATTGAAGCGCACGGCAGGGACACGTTAGAACCTCTCGAAACGATTCTCGCAGGTCTCACTACGTTGTCCGAACAATACCCGGAGTACATCACTATTAAGGGTGACATATGCTAGTTTTTATCAAAGTGTAATGATTATATCTAACAAGGGTCGTGACCTACCACAGAGCAAGAAAGGAGCTTTATGCCCTACATCAAATTCCTACTTCAACTCTTTGGAGAAGAAGGAGGAGCATCGGTTGATACCGGAGATTCCGGTACAGGTGACGCCGACACCACAGCGACAGAAACACCCGAAGCACCAGCAGAGGGCGAACAGCAGGCGGCTCCTGCTGCCGACGATAATCAGGTCGGTGAAGAATCTTGGGATTCTCTGATTAAAGGTAAGTACAAGAAGGAGTACGGCTCAGCCGTGCACAATGCAGTCGCGAAAAGGCTCAAGAATCAGCAGGATCTTCAAGGACGGCTCAAGTCTATCGATCCGATAGTCCAGGCGATGTCCCAGAAGTACGGCATACAGTCTAATCCAGACGGCACAGTACCGATTGACAAGCTGCAACAGGCAATAGACGCTGACAATTCTCTGTATGAGGACGAAGCGTACAAGCGCGGCATAAGCGTTGACGAGCTCAAGCACATCAAGTCGCTAGAGCGTGAGAACGCACAGCTCAAACAGGCAGAACAGAGCGCGACGAACCGCATGATCATCGACGATCTGCAAAGGCAAGGCGAGGCACTGAAAGAAATGTACCCCGATTTTGACTTAAAGACCGAACTCGACAATGCGGATTTCGGAAGGCTCCTGTCAGTGCTCCAGAAGAGCGGAGCTGGCAACGCTGTGAAAACGGCCTATGAGGTCACTCATAAGGACGAGATCATGAGCGGCGCAATGGCCTATGCGGTGCAGCGCACAAAGGAAAAGGCTGCTAAGTCAATCCAGAGCGGGCTCAAGAGACCTGCTGAAAACGGAACGACCGGACAGGCAACGTCACAGATCGGTGAAGTAGATCCTTCCAAGCTTACCTCGGCGCAACTAAAAGACTATATTTCGCGTGCGGAGCGCGGTGAAAAAATAACATTCGCGCCCTGAGAGGGAGATTGAAATGAAGAAGAATTATTTATTTGAATTACAGCTTTTTGCAGGAGAGAACAACCCGACACTGAACACACAGACTACGGCACTTGCCGACACCTCAACTCCTAATGATCTGTCTCCTACTATGAAGACGTTCTATAGGACTAATCTCCTTGAGAACGCAAGAAGTGAGCATTACTTCTCACAGTTCGGACAGAAAGTACCGCTTCCAAAGAACTCAGGAAACATCGTTGAATGGAGAAAGTTTGACACATTCGCGAAGGCTCTTACTCCCCTTACTGAGGGTGTAACGCCTGACGGAAACAAGATCAACATGTCAAAGATCACTTCTCTTGTTGGACAGTACGGTGACTACACTACTGTATCTGATCTTCTTGAGCTGAGAGCGATCGATCCGATTATCTCACGCGTCACTGAGGAGCATGGAGCACAGGCCGGTGATACTATCGATACAGTCATTCGTAACGCAGTTGTCGCAGGATCCAACGTCATTTATGCGCCTAAACTTGCTGCTGACGGAACAGAGACTGAAATAACTGAACGAGCAAACATCGACAAGACTTGCAGGATCACACCAAAGCTTGTCGATCAGGTAGTAACACTGCTCAAGAAGCAGAAAGCTCCGAAGATCAACGGTTATTACGTCGCTGTCATTCATCCGTCAGTGTCTTATGACCTGAGAGAATCCGCTGCATGGCTAGATGCTCACAAGTATTCACAGCCCACAGAGATTTTCAATGGTGAAATAGGTATGCTTCACGGTGTCAGATTCATCGAGGATGCTGACGCAAAGGTCTGGACAAACATAAACGGAGCTGTCTATGCAACTATGTTCTTTGGTAGAGACGCTTACGGCATAATTGATCCTACTGCCGAATCGATGGAAGTCATCGTCAAGCAGCGCGGTAGTGCCGGTACGAGCGATCCTCTTGACCAGAGAGGAACAGTCGGCTGGAAAGCATCAACAGCGGCTAAAATACTCTACGAGGAGAGAATGGTACGCCTTGAGACCGGATCCAGCGTATTCTCAAGCGTAGATACAGCCAACTAATGGAGGTAACTATGGCAACAAAGAAAACTGAAACAACTGTAACTGATCCGTGGAAAGACATGGTGAAGATACGTCTGCCAAAGGCAGTTGCAGGAGAATCGAAGTACCAGTTCGTGGCAGTCAACTGCCACACGTTCCAGATAGAGAAGAACAAGGAAGTGGAAGTTCCGAGACCGATAGCAGAAGCTATCGCAGCTCAGCTCGATGCACAGACCGAGGCTGATGATTACGTCGAGGCTAATACTTCAAAGTGATGAACGGTGCGGGCATACAACGTGCCCGCATTTTTCATATGGTGGCAAATATGAAAGTATCAACGCTTATATCAGAGTACAACACGGACAGGCCAAATCAGGTAGACGATTCCCGAAAAATCAACTGGCTTAAAAAAGTTGAAGCAATGATTATCAGGGAAGTAGTATCGACGCATCAGGGTGGAAGTCTCGATACCTGGACGGTTGACGGTACTACGCTTACCATTGGCAGCACTATCTATGACACGGATATCGAAGCTATAATCTCTGATTTTGGAGACGACACAGAATTGATTGTTCCGGATCCATATTCAGACCTTTACATGTTCTGGCTGGATGAACGCATCGCACTTATGAACAATGAGACAAAGAGATACAGCTCAGTGTCTACGCTGTTCAACAATGCTTATGTGACATTCCAGCAATGGTACAACAGAACGCACATGCCTCTAAGCGGGCGCTCACATTTTATCAATCATGAGGCACTATAATGTTCCTGCCAACGATAGAAGATGACAACAACAGCCGGAGCGCGATTACAACGTGGCTCGGCTACAATCATAACTACAACACAAATGATGGCGAGTTTTATGACATGGAAAATATGTCGTCAGACCGCTATCCTTTACTGTCTCCACGCAAGACACGTCCGTTGCTCGTAAGCACCGCAGCAGAATATGACGCGCGCGTGGATGCTATAAGACTTA
>JAQWCI010000029.1 GCA_028706005.1 Lachnospiraceae bacterium | reverse complement strand
AATGCATCGTTCCGGATGGCCTATCAAGGACAAGTCTGCCGGTCCCGTCAAAAAGCTCTCCCCTTATATCCTCTCCCGGATTCGTCTCATACTCTTTCTTTTTCTCCCTGAAATCTCCCAGATATCCAATGAGCTGCGGCCAGATCCTGAGCGGAATATATCTGTACATTTCAATGTGTGAGTCAAAGCCCGACATGACCATGTCAGCGCCTATGGTATCAAAATCATTTTCCTTATTCCAGCCATATTCATAGGCGCAGATCACTATGTCGCCCGCGTTTATATTCGCCTTCGAAAGCTCCGCCGGGATCAGATCGCCAAAACTTGCATAAAGCCCGAGGTTGACAACTTTATATCCTGTCTTCTCCTCAAGCATATCTTCATTTATCCCATAAGTCGCGCTGCTCCCGCCGAGGATTATTATCTTCGGGTCGTCCGTTTCAATAAGTTTGTTGTATCTGACCTGAATTTCACTCTGATATGTGTGGTCAAAAACATCCTGCGGCCAGACAGTAATTGCGACAAAAAGTCCCGCCACTATCGCCGCGGAAAGGAGCAATACCGCCGCGGCATAGCCGATGAAGCGGAGCATATTATGTTTTGGATCAGATTTTGATGATGAAGAAATACTGTTCACGGTCAACCTTCATTGTTACCTTTCATGCCTGAGCGCGGTTTGCTTATGCGACAGCTTTTGTCGCATTGCGCACATCAGAAATTATAATACAGGAATGCGGTATTCAGTTGTGTCGTGTCGCCGCAGTACGCGAAAACGCAGGCGGTCACAAGCACCGCAAGCACGATGACCTGGAGTAATGCCGGCACCTTCCTGAATTTTATAAAGAAGCTGTTGCCTTTGCCATCATTTTCTATCCATTTCTTCGGCACTAGTTTTGTCGTCTGGATCTCACGCAGATACTGAACAACAATAAAAAGCAGCAGCATGCATGCTGTAATTATCATTTCATTCCGGTTCCAACTGAAGAGCCCTGTCGGCATAAAGTCCTTTATATCATTCAGGCGTATCGTGAATATCTTCACGATGAGGCTGTTCGCATCAGCGATAGTCGGCATGCGGAAGAAAATAAACACAAATGAGAATATGCAGAAAACGGCGAGGCGGCGGAGCCAAATGATAGCAACGTTTTTCTTTCTTATGGATCTCACCGCGTCCTCCGCGACTACGATTGCTCCGTTCAATGCGCCCCACACAAGGTAACCGGCAGTCGCGTCATGCCATGCGCCCGAGAGAATGAACACTATCATAACATTGAGGTATTTGCGCGCCCTGCCGTGTCGACTCCCGCCGAGCGGAATATAGACATTCTCAATGAACCAGCTGTTGAGCGTAATATGCCAGCGTCTCCATAGCTCCGACATGCTTGTTGAAAGGAAGGGTCCGCGGAAGTTTGGCGCAATATTGAATCCCAGCATTCGAGCGCACCCTACAGCCATATCTGAATATGCTGAAAAATCCACGTAAATATAGAATGAGAAAATGAAGGCGGCCGCAAGACAATACATGCCTGAGTATTCACTCACATTGCCATAGACAAGCGTTACTGCTGCCGCAAGCCTTGAGGAAAGAATTGTTTTGAGGAAGATGCCCCAGATGAACAGCAGAAAACCACAGATATAATCATTGGAATCCATCTCTTCGGGATCCTTTATCTGCGGCAGAAGGCAGTCTGATTTCTGAATCGGTCCTGACAGCACCGTCGGAAAGAACGTGACGAACGCCGCATATCTGAGGAAGTTCTTCTCAGGCTTCCCACCTTTCCTGTATATCTCGCTCAGGTAACTTGTCGACTGGAAAATGTAGAAGGAAAGCCCGATCGGCATGACAATACCAATTTCTGAAAGTCCTGATCCCCCGGCTGTTGTTCCACCTGTAGCAGCGCCCGTCAGAAGTCCCAGGATACGGCTGCCATATTTGAAGAATACAAGAATAAGGATATTTGTAATAAAGTAGAACCAGAAAACGCCACGACCTGAATTGCCCGTATTTCCTTTGTCGCCGTGGACTTGTTTTGACGAGCTGATTGCAAGGCCCCCGATAAAAGTCCAGGCCGCGACCGCCAGTATCACCATAAGAAGCTTGGGATCGCTCCATCCGTAGAAAATGCAGCTCAGCGCCAGCAGCGCCAGATATCGTCTACTTCGCGGAATGAGGTGCACAGCTGCCAATGCTATGGGAAAAAATATGAAGAATTTCGGATCGGTAAAACTCATTAAGCCATACCCCAATCAATCGTCATTGTCTTGTGATCAGCCTTACGATCAAATATATCAGACCTGCCGGAATCAGTGTCACGTAAAGTATACACGTTCCGCAGCCGCCGGAATTATTGTTTCCACCGCCTGACCCGCCATTACTGCCCTTCTCTTCTTCCTCTTCCAGGATGCCCATAGTCGTGGCATCGTCAAATCCATCAACTTTGCCGTCACCGTCCCAATCAACACCAAACATATTTTCCTCCAAGCCTGAGCGTCAGTGTGCAATGCGACCGTATTTTGTCGCAGCGATTACATAAAGTATAGCTCATGCAAACCTGACCAGTCATCACTAAAATCATAATGCGTAATAATAGTTGCTGTTCGCGGGTAAGCCCACGTCAGCTGCGGTTGCCGGACGCGCTTCTTTACCCGCGAATTCGACGGTATGCCCCATTTCGCGGGTAAGCAAGTTAAGGAGCGTCTTGCCAGACTTGTTCTCTTACCCGCGAATTCGATGATCTGCCCCATTTCGCGGGTAAGCTTGCAGAAGCCTCACTTGCCAGACTTGTTCTCTTACCCGCGAATTCAATGACCTGCCCCGTTTCGCGGGTAAGCAAGTTAAGGAGCGTCTTGCCAGACTTGTTCTCTTACCCGCGAATTCGACGGTCTACTCCATTTCGCGGGTAAGCTTGCAGAAGCCTCACTTGCCAGACTTGTTCTTTTACCCGCGAATTCGATGATCTGCCCCATTTCGCGGGTAAACCCGCAGAAGCCTCACTTGCCAGACGCGCTTCTTTACCCGCGAATTCGACGATCTGCCCTGTTTCGCGGGTAAACTTGCGCCAGATGCGGTTGCCGGACGCGCTTCTTTACCCGCGAATTCGACGGTCTGCTCCATTTCGCGGGTAAGCCCGCAGAAGCCTCACTTGCCAGACGCGCTTCTTTACCCGCGATTTCGATGGTCTGCTCCATTTCGCGGGTAAACCCGCAGAAGTCTCACTTGCCAGACTTGTTCTCTTACCCGCGAATTCGACGGCCTGCCCCGTCAACTGTGAACAGTAACAAAAATAATACCTGGCGCTCCGAAATCCTAAAGACGTGGTGCGATAATCCGCAGAATCTACTATAATATGATATCAGGGTCTCAAAAGCATTCTGTGGTTCTGCTTGCAGAACAAACAGAATGTTCTGGTGACCCACCCACTAACACCAACGAGGCTCACCTACATGCATACTCTTGCAATAATCACGGCGCGCGGTGGCAGTAAACGCATCCCGCGCAAGAACATAAAAGAATTCTGCGGAAGACCCATACTTACATATTCAATTGAAGCCGCTCTGAAATCCGGTGCCTTCGATGAAATCATGGTTTCGACAGATGACAGCGAAATCGCCGGTATTGCTGCTGAAAGCGGTGCCACAGTGCCGTTCCTGCGGTCAGATGCGACTTCCAATGATTATGCTTCGACAGATGATGTCATCGCGGAAGTACTTGATATGTACGAGGCAGCAGGCAAAACATTTGACAGCTTCTGCTGCATTTATCCCACCGCCCCATTCATCACGCCGCAGCGGCTCTCAAGTGCCATGGAACTATTAAAAGAACATGAATCAGTCATGCCTGTCGTGGCATATTCTTATCCGCCGCAGCGCTCGGTCGTCATAAGGGATGGGCTGATAGTCCGCCGTTTCCCCGAATACCTGAATTCCAGATCTCAGGATCTCGAAAAATTCTATCATGACTGCGGCCAGTTCTACGCCTGCCGCACCGATGCTTTCAGGCGTGGCCGCACCACCGATGTCGATGATCTTGTTCCGCTCGTCCTTGACGACAGTGAGGTCCAGGACATCGATACCCCGGAAGACTGGGCGATTGCAGAAGAAAAATACAAAAGACTGCATCCCTGAGAATCATAAATAACCACGTCATTCCGAAACATGAAGCATGTACTACGATTGCAATTGTGAAAGGAATTTCAATTGATGTCTGACACAAAAAATAACAACATTGAATTCACAGATAAGGGTCCAATACCCGGCAAAGCCACTCCATATTATGCGATCGATGAGGGCATCCTCGACGAGGACTGCGAAACACTACGTGCCGCACTCGAAGAGAGCTGGAGCAACTATATACTCTCATATTCCGTCAAAACAAATTCACTGCCCTGGCTTCTCTCACATCTCAGGGCAGAAGGCTTCCGCGCGGAGATCGTCTCCGACCTCGAATATGACATCGCGCGCCGCGTGGGTTTTGACGAAAACAAAATGATATACAACGGTCCCATAAAAGACATGACTGTATTTGATAGTATCATCGCCGCCGGGGGAATGGTGAATATTGATTCTCTTGAGGAAATTGAGCACCTCGAAGCGACTTCACGATGCCTGTGGCAATCTGGCGACGCTTACGCAGAAAACACAACAGTTATCTCTTCTGCCGACAACGCGGCTTCGCCGGATTATAGTTCAAAGGTTCCAGCCGGCTTCGTCCGCCGCGTGGGAATTCGCGTCAACTGTGACATGCATAAACTTGTACCCGAAGAAACAAGTCCAGACGAGGACAGCAGCCGCTTTGGTTTCTGCCTTGAAAACGGCGAGCTCGGCAAAGCTATCGCAAGACTCAGGGCTCTCCCTGATGTGAAGATTTCAGGCCTTCATCTTCACTGCACGACAAAGAACCGCTCAGTGGACGGGTTCCGCGCCATAGCAGGACTCGCCTGCGAAATAGCCGACAGCTATGATCTTGATCCTGAGTATATTGATATCGGAGGAGGCTTCTGGGGCGGCGTAAAAGATAAGCCCGGATACAAAGATTACATTCCGGCAATTGCAGAAGTACTGGCGCGCAAATTTGATCCCGCACGCTGCGCACTTGCTGTAGAGCCGGGGGTGTCACTGATCTCGCGGTGCTCTTGTTTTGCCACAAAAGTCGTCGGAATAAATCACGTCCGCGATGATGTTTATGTCATAACAGACGGCAGCAGGCTCAACCTCAACCCGCAGATAACAAGGCGGCACTACCCGCATCACAATATTCCTGTGAGCCGCGTTGCGCGCAGGGTACTGCCCGGTCAGTGGGTGTGCGGCTTCACATGCATGGAATATGACCGACTTTTCGAGGAGAAAGACAGCCCCGAATTCATGATCGGCGACTACATAATCTATGACCTAGCCGGCGGTTACACACTGAGCCTCAACCCGACTTTCATAAGATCGCTGCCGGCGGTCTACATAGAAAAGACTGACGGAACTGTTTTCACTGCGAGAGATCCGTGGGGCGCAGAAGAAGCAATAGCGGGCAGCCACTGGTTGTAGAGCAAAAGGTAACAGATCACAGGCATGGTAGAAAGTTTGAAAGATTATACTGATGCATATACATGAATCTCGAGGAGATTCATGTTTTTCACTCATCAGGTTTGTGCTCATATGCGACAAGAGCAGTCGCATACGCAAAATACGCTCCGTTATGAAAGGCAAGTATGAGAAAAGAAATCAAAATAGCAGACCGCCCGGTCGGCGGTGACAATCCTGTATACGTAGTCGCGGAGATGTCCGCGAATCACCTGCAGAGCTACGACCGCGCCGTCGAAATCATTCACGCCGCGGCAGAGGCCGGAGCTGACGCGATAAAACTACAGACCTACACCGCTGACACGATCACGATCGACAGTGACGAGCCCTGTTTTCGCATAACCGGCGGCACTATCTGGGATGGCACCACGCTCTACAAACTCTATAAGGAAGCATACACGCCCTGGGAGTGGCAGCCTGATCTTTGCGCCGAGGCGTCAAAACTCGGGCTTGATTGTTTCTCGTCGCCCTTTGATCCCACGGCTGTTGCCTTCATGGAAGAAATGAAGATGCCCGCATACAAGATCGCGTCATATGAGATTACAGACATCCCTCTCATCCGTCTCGTTGCTTCAAAAGGAAAACCTGTGATATTGGCGACCGGAGTTGCGACTGAAGGGGACATAAAACTCGCAATCGATGCATGCCTCGGAGAGGGAAACGACCAGATAATCCTCCTCAAATGTGTCAGCGCATACCCGACTCCTTATGAGGACATGAACCTTCGAATGATTCCGACCCTGCAAAACAAATTCGGGGTCGTAACCGGTCTCTCCGATCATTCCGCAGGGTCAGCCGCCTCAGTTGCTGCAGTGGCACTCGGCGCCCGAATGATAGAGAAGCACCTGACATTGAAACGTTCTGACGGAGGCCCTGACGGCGCTTTCTCAATGGAACCGGAAGAATTTGCACGCATGGTCACCGATATCCGCATTGCCGAGAAAGCACTTGGCAAAAGCGAGTACTGTCTCACCCCGCAGCAGGAACGTGAACGCGGCGGTGCAAGATCCCTTTTTGTCGTAAAAGATGTCAAAAAGGGTGACGAGCTCACCCCTTTGAATGTACGTTCCATACGACCCGGTGACGGCCTTCCCCCTATTGACGAGCCTCTTGTATACGGAAGCCATGCAAAACATGATCTAAAGCGCGGCACTCCTCTGAAGAAGGAAGATTTCCTATGAATCCAATAGTTATCATCCGCACCGATGGCAATCCTGAAATTGCCACAGGACATGTCATAAGGTGCTGTACCATTGCGGAAGAACTTAAAAAAAAAGGTGCCGACGTTTGTTTTGCCGTATCAGACAATGACAGTGCGGCACTTATTCACAAGACCGCGCCTTCATTTCCAGTAAAGGTAGTCGGCATTGATTACCGACACCCGGATGAAGAGATCTCCCTGGGTAATTATGAGTTATCTGTCATGTATTCGATGGAAAACACTCTTTCTGCGCAGAATTTTCATTCCGATCCGGTCGCAGACATGATACTTGTTGACAGTTATTTTGCGACAGCAGACTGGATCGCTGCACTGCACCACATTTCAAAGGTCGCTGTAATTGATGATCTTATGCGCGATGACTTTTCTGTGGACCTCGTAATAAACTACGACATTGATCCTCAAATCTCGTTCTATAAAAAAGCGGGGCGCATTCTTTCAGGAGCATCTTATGCTCCTCTCCGCCCACAATTCGCATCTGCCGCAGAAAGTTACAAAGTCAGAAATGAAGTGCGTAACATTCTGGTGACGACAGGAGGAACTGATCCATACAATGTCGCGGGGAGACTTGTTTTGTCGCTTTGCGGTTCAGATAATATCTGCAAAAGCAATGCCTGCAGGACCGGCTCATCCACTCCGTCCGTATTATCGGGATTGACAATACATATCGTCTCCGGCGCTCTGAATTCACACCTTGATGAGCTGGGAGCGCTCGCCGATGATGGCAGCACTGCTCCCCGCAGTTTTGATGTGCCGGATCCATGTGCTGTTCATGTCGCGCTTCACACTGATGTGACCGACATGGCATCACTCATGGCATCCTGTGATATTGCCGTAACAGCAGGCGGCACGACTCTCTATGAACTATGTGCTGTAGGTGTTCCGACCCTTACGTTCAGCATGGCCGATAACCAGCTTTCTGACACATACGCCTTCAATGAAGCCTGTGCTGCCATATACTGCGGCGACATGCGTCCCCCGGCGGACAACCCCGGTATAACAACAGGAAGCGATCTTGAAACATTAGATATGTTGACCGACAAAGTCAACATGCTATGTGCCCGTGGCAGCTTGGGCGCCCGCGCGTCATTGCATAGAGCGATGCGTGCTCTCACTGACGGGCTCGGTGCAGGCAGGATTGTAGACGCGATACTGGGGATAATAAAAGACTGAGTATGCAGACACAATGTTGTTGAAGTGAAAAGAATTGCTCAAAGGCCGGGAGGCAATGATAATAATGAACTCTATCACTCCTTCAAAAACCGATACCGACAGTGAATTCAAGAAAGGCAGGCGAGCTCATGACCACGAGCTCATTCGCTGCGTCCTGCTTTGCTGCGCTCTGGCTGTGCTGTCCTTTGCGTATTACATAATTAAGAACGGCGGCTTTCTGGTGCTGCGCGATGACTTCAATACACAGGCCATCCCGTTTCTTTCCGCAATGAACAACAACATCAAAACATCCGGCCTTGACAGCTGGGTCTGGAATCTTGATCTGGGCAGTGGTTTCATCCAGAGTTTCGCCTTCTATGGTCTCGGAAGTCCTTTCGTATGGATCACTTTTCTCTTTCCGTCCGAGGCTGTGCCTTACCTCATAGGGCCTGTCTGTATCATTAAGTATGCCATTGCCGGCATGACATCATTTCTCTACCTTAAGCGCTACGTCAAAGATGAACGTTATGCAACGGCGGGGGCTGTGATGTATGCTTTCTGCGGCTTTCAGAGCGTGATTCTCCTGTATTATTATTTCCATGATGCAGTGGCTCTCTTCCCACTGCTGCTTCTCGGGCTCGACATGAGCATGGACGAAACTTCTCATCGCGATCTCATTCACCGTGGCCGCGTTATATTCGTTGTTGCAATTGCTGTAAATTGCCTGTCCAATTACTTTTTCTTTGTGCTCGAAGCAGTTTTTCTCATAATCTATTTTCTTTTCAGATACAGAAGAAAGCTCCGCGCATGGTTCATCTCCGTTTTCCAGACCATAGGCTGTGCACTACTCGGCGCAGGTCTTTCATCGTTCCTTTTTATCCCCTGCATCTACTATATAAGGCAAAACCCGAGATCATTTTCACTCGCTCATCTTGATATGAGCAGCTTTGTTTATAGCCTGAGGTTTTATCTTGAGTATATCAAGGGCTTTCTTATCCCGGCTGACGTTATGCCTGATCAGAGTGCCGTCGTACCCTTCAATTATGACTCTGCATCAATTTATCTCCCGCTTGTCGGAATGACGCTTGTGATCGCTTACCTCATAAAAAAACGCGACCGCTTATCGGCTTTCATTCTCACACTGATTGTAATGAGTTTTGTACCGATATTGTCATCGCTTTTCTTCGCGCTTTCTACGGATTACAAACGCTGGTGGTTCATGGCAGCTCTCATTTTCATTCTTGCAGGGCTGAAAGTAATGGAAGACCCTGAGCTCCGACGTGGCATCATTCCCGGAGCCGTAATCAATTGTTCTCTCATAGTGGCTCTTTGGCTGGTGTGCCGCTTTGTCAAAGTGAGTGATGACTTCTGGCCCGAAGAACTTGTTTTCCACACATGGAGGTTTGCACTCTATTGCGGGATTGCCGTTCTTGGATCACTGATCGTAGCAGTACTTTATAAAACGGGAAAACTAAATCCACGCGCCGTCACTTGTTTTGCCGCGGCGGCAGCAGTCCTCACCACGTTCCTCACCCTGAGATTTTATACCGCAGGCACTGATTCTTCTGAGTATCTCGCGGAATATGAGCTTGGATCACAGCTTACGGCTCTGGACCCACAGTACCGTTACACGACAAACGATAATGTCGAAACACTCACCGGTGAGGCCGCCGGGACCGGGAGCTTTTCATCAACCGTCAATTATTCGCTCGACGAATTCGATGCACTCTTTGGTTATTCTTCGCCTATACTCAGAATGGATCTCACCGAGGTGAGCGGGCTCCGCGAGCTTGTAGGCGCAAAATATCTTATAACCGACACCTGCGATGATAGCTGTACGAACGGCGTGACAATCAGTGTTCCCGAGGACGGAAGTACACACTACATATCAGAACTTGATGCTTCGCCTATAGGTTTTGCCGTCGATCACGTGATCTCGGCAGATGAACTGATGTACATAGATGTGAGTCTTCGCGGAATAGCGATGCTTGATTCAGCGGCAATGGATCCTGACGATACTGACAAAGTCGCCGATGTCGCGCCGCAGTGGTCAGTCGTCGACATCGATTATGACATTCCTGTGGCTGAATATGCCGAAAGGAACAAGGCCAGAGCGGTCTCTGACTTTGTGCGTGACGGTCACGGGTTCACCTGTACTTCCGATTATGACACGTCAAAACTTGTGTACTTCAGCGTTCCATACGACGAAGGCTGGTCGGCTTTTGTAAATGGCAGCAAAACTGAAATATACGATTCCGGCGGCATGATGGCTATAGTGGTCCCCGGAGGGCAGTGTTCTATAGAATTTGAATATCACACCCCCGGATTCAGGGCAGGAATAATTGTATCTTCATTGTCCATCATTCTGTTCACGTTATGGCTTGTGTGGTATCATGTGAAATATGGAACAAGAGAAAATCTGACATCAAAGACATGTCAGCGACAATAAGAAAGTGAGGAAAGTTTGGATGAAAACATGTAAGAAATGCGGTTCCGAAATAGGAGATGACATGAAGTTCTGCCCTTGCTGCGGTGCGGCTCAGGAAGACGAATCCGCCGGTGCTTCCGGAACTTCCTCATCGGATAATGCCGGAAGCAAGGACAACGCTGCAGGCACAGGCTATTATCAGCAGCAGAAGCCTTATCAGGAATTTGAAGCAAAAGAGCCGAATGGTGCGGGCGACGACAAGACCAACCCGAATTATATATGGGGAATAGTGACTTATATTACGATCATCGGCTTTATAATTGCCATTTGTTCCGGAAATCGTAATGATGATTATCTGCGTTATCACCTTAATCTGTCAGTAGTACTCAACATCTTTGCACTGCTGTCATGCATTCCGGTAATCGGATGTTTCTGGGGCATTTTCGTACTTGTATGCTGGATCATAGCGCTCATAGGTGCATGCAACGGCGAGAAAAGAGAAGTTCCGCTGTTCTCCGGCATTCATATCATAAACTGATCTACAGTTTGCTGACCTGACTTATTACGCTGCTGGTGCCGAGTCTGTCCGCCCCGTTGTTCAGAAAATTTTCTGCTTCAACGAGAGAATGGATTCCGCCGGCAGCTTTTACTTTTACATCAGGACCGACATTTGCCCTGAGAAGCTTTACGTCGCTGATTGTCGCTCCTCCGGTCGAGAAGCCTGTTGAAGTCTTTATGAAATCAGCCCCCGCCTCTGTCACGATCCTGCACATATGTTTCTTCTCTTCTTCTGTCAGCAGGCAGCACTCTATTATGACCTTCAGAATATGGCCTTTTGTCACTTCACGCATCTTCTTTATTTCGTTTTCAACAAGATCAAAACGTCCCGATTTTACCCATCCGACATTTATCACCATGTCAAGCTCAGAAGCACCATTTGCAATGGCATCCTCCGCCTCTGCGATCTTTACCTTTGTCGTATTGTATCCATTTGGAAAGCCTATAACGACAGTCACAGGCAGGCGCCCGTCAAGATACTGCGCCGCCCCGGCAACATAACATGGCGGAATACAGACACTCGATGCATGAAATTTCATTCCCTCATCACACAGTGCCTTAATCTGTTCCCATGTGCTGTCCTGTTTGAGCAGTGTGTGATCGCAGGCTGCACAGATCTTTTCAATGTCCATTGTATGGCTCCTTGTCTTGTTTTCCAGATTACCTACTGCTGTGCCTTTTCCATGTCTTCATTCTCAGATGCTTTGATCATAAGCGCACATTCAATACGCTTTTTGAATACTTCACAGCCGTCTTTGTAAATGCCGTGTATATCGCCTGACGCGTGAAGCGCGTTTGCCGCACAGCCGCCGGAGCAATACAGTTTTGCCCAGCAGTCCTTGCAGTCAGGCCGCGCATAAACGTTGCAGAGCTTGAATTCATCGCGCAGTTCAGTATTAGTCACGCCGTTCCAGATATCACCGAGCTTATATCTCTCATCGCCAACGAACTGATGGCAGGGGTACAGGTCTCCCCAAGGCGTCACCGCCATGTACTCTGTGCCTGAACCGCAGCCTGATATTCTCTTATATATGCAGGGTCCGCCTGACAGGTCGATCATGTAGTGATAAAACGTGATCGGATGGCCCTGTCTGCGCCTTCTTATCATGTCCTTTGCAAGGATCTCATACTGCTCTTTGACTATCTCAATATCGTCAGATGTAAGTGCTTCGTCAGCTCCTGGAGCTGCGACGACAGGTTCCATCGAAAGTTCCGTGAATCCCAGGTCATCTGCCATATGGTACAGGTCTCTTGTGAAATCAGGATTATAATGAGTAAATGTGCCGCGCATGTAATAGTTCTTATCGCCGCGCGCCTTTACGAATTTCTGGAATTTAGGGACAATAATGTCATAAGATCCTGTGCCGTCAATACTCTTGCGGAAACGATCATTTACCTCTTTGCGGCCGTCAAGCGAGAGCACAACATTGTAACATTCCCTGTTCGCCCATTCTATGACCTCATCAGTTATACCTATCCCGTTCGTTGTCAGTGTGAAACGGAAGTTCTTGTCATGTTCTTTCTCGATTGAACGCGCATAAGCAACAAGCTGCTTGCAGACCTCAAAATTCATCAGCGGTTCTCCGCCGAAGAAATCTACCTCAAGATTGCGCCTTGTTTCTGAATTCTCCACAAGATAATCGAGAGAGCGCTTACCCGTCTCAAAACTCATGAGTCCGGCCTTGCCGTGGAACTTACCCTGTGCGGCAAAACAATAGCTGCAATTCAAGTTACAGGTGTGTGCCACATGCAGGCATAGAGCCTTTACCACTGTGCTCCTCGACTTGAAATCGAAGGCCTTCGGTTCGTATATATCCTCAGCGAAGAGCTTTCCCTGCTCCTTAAGTTCATCTATCTGCCTGAGTATCTCATCAGGATCCTCGAGCGTATATTTCTCTTCGCCGTCAGGAATCCCACTGTTGTATCTTGGTACATTGCTGACAAGAGCCTGCCTTACTTCATCATGTGTTTTGCCGAGTACAAGGAGCGCCACAGCGTCATATGTCATCTCATCGACCACATGAACGCTTCCGCTGAATACGTCTAGCACAATGTTATAGCCGTTCAATTTATACTGGTGAATCATAATTTCCTTTCCCGTTTTTCCGCAAAAATAAAGCCGGGCGCTTTCACACGTCCCGGCCTTGTAAGCAACTACTTTCAGTTCTTCTTAGCCTTCTCGCACTGCTGATTTGCAATGCCGCAGCTTGTCTTGCAAGCACTCTGGCATGATGTCTGGCACTCACCGCAGCCGCCGTCGTTAAGGCTCTTTACCATATCACGGGTATTCAGTGTCTCTATATGCTTCATTGGAATTACCTTCTTTCTGTATGTATTTGATTACTATAATACATATCAGTCGGCGGATTTGTCAACGCCGTCACTGTTAATCTCGCCTCCAGGAGCCCACCTCATGCCGATTTGCCCACGACGCCAATGTCACCATAATTATGTTACTTATGAAGTCTCGATACCAGGTAAGGTATTGCCGCTTCAAAATTCACACCGTACCAATTTGCAAAAGGGTCATTCTGCGTGAGTCTGACACATTCAAATGTGAAGTCTACGGCGATCTTAACTGCTTCTTCAAGTGAACAGCCGCGAACCACAGCTCCCGTGAGGACGCTGGCAAATATATCGCCTGTACCATGATATCTCCTGGGAATAAGCGGATCACAGTATTCGAAAAACTTACCGTCCTGGCTGCTGTAAACAAGCGCACCTACCGTACTCATTTCGTGCTCTGATGTCGCGCCATCCGGAGAATATCCAGTCAGAACAACATTTTTTGCGCCCGATGCGGAGAGTCTTCGCAGCATATCCTTTAGTTCATCAGCAGAATATGTCTCTTTGTACGGCATATCGAGAAGAAGACATAATTCCGTGAGGTTCGGTACCGCAATATCAGCTCCCGACACAAGTTTTGCCATCTGCCCCGGGAACGAAGCGTCAAACCCCGGGTAAAGCTTCCCATCATCAGCCATCGCAGGATCAACAATGCGCGGCGCGCCCGGTGCAAGAAAATCAGATAACTTCTTCACACATTCTATCTGCTCCGCCGAGCCGAGATAACCACTGTACACCGCGTCAAAACTGAAATCTTCAGCCTTCCAGTGATCCATTATTCCCTGCATATCCCCGGTGAGGTCTCTGAAAGTAAAGCCTTTGAAAGCTGTATGCGTCGAGAGCACCGCTGTCGGAAGGACGGCAGCTTCAACTCCCATCGCTGAAATGATCGGCAACGCCACTGTGAGTGAGCACTTACCGACACATGATATATCTTGTACTGTTACTATTCTCTTCATAACTTCTCCCGTTTTATTATCATTTGTTTTACTGGTAATATAACATGGGATTTTGCTTATATCTGCAATATTAATGTTAAAAATACGTTAAGTCTCACTCATCGTTACTGGTCACAGGTATGCTTACGTCGGCTGCAGTTGTCGGACGCGCTTCTTTACCCGCGAATTCGATGGTCTGCCCCATTTCGCGGGTAAACCCGCAGAAGCCTCACTTGCCAGACTTGTTTCTTACCCGCGAATTCGACGGTCTGCTCCGTCAACTGTGTCTCACTCATCGGATAAATCACTGTTCCCTGCATTCAAGGAATCTGAATGGTTCATCGTCCGGCATCTGAAGGTATTCGAACATCAGGAACGCCGTGCGCACTGACACCTTCTCCTCGTTCAGTATGCGGCGCACCTCTTTTTTGTCCGCCAGGAGGCTCTCTATCCACTCCGAGCTCTCGTTCTCGGGTTTTCCATCGAGATCATCCACAAAGCCGAATACAGCCGTCCCGGGCTCGTCTGAAAAGCCCGGCACAAGAAAGAATGGTTTTCTGCAGAACGCTTCCCCGCCGGTGTACTCAGTAAAGTGAAAGCCTGTCTCCTCTTTTATTTCACGCGCGGCCGCCTGTCCCGCATTCTCTCCGGGGTCTATGAGCCCCGCCGGCAGCGTATAGATTTCTTCATCCACAGGAAAGCGATATTCATGGACAAGCGCGAGCCTCGGATGTTCCTCTCTTGTCACAGCGTAAATGCATATTCCTTCACTGACGAGTTCATGTGTTTTGATCTTGAGTTTATCTTCCGAATTGCGCGAGCAGTAATAATAGTCTCTGTCCGCACCGACCCTGTCCGTGAACTTGAGGTGGTACATGTTGAGGAACTTGTTGTCGGTCTGCTTTTCAACACTTTCTATGTGTCCCATTTCATTGGCTCCCGTGTGATTATTTCTTCATGATCTTATGAATAATGTATCTGAGAACAAGGATGCCGCTTGATGCGAGCGCGAAAACAAATCCGACGACACCCAGCAATGGCATTCCGTATATCTGCGGCTTCATATCTGTCGTACACACGATGCTCGACCCGATAAGGAGTGCTGCTATGCAAAGTCCTATGACAAGATTTCTTACAGAGGCATATATAAGTTCAGAGAGTCCCTGTGACGAATGGAGAGTCATGTTCATCTGCCCATGCCCTGCAAGATACTCTCTCATTATGTCTGTCGTGAGTGATGGTATCTCAATGCTTTTGTGCAGTGAACGATATATGTGTCTGCCATCCCTCCTTAGTTCGGCTTTCAAGTCATAATCTTCCATGGCGTTCTCTGTGATCCTGGAGCTTGCGATCTCCGCCATATTGATATCAGGACTTATCACCGCCAGGACGCCCTGTACATGAGTCAGCCCGCGGCAAAGCATTGTCATTCCGTGTGGAAGTGAGATTTTATTTTCCTTCATGATGTCCATGAGAGCCTGCATGGAATCAGGCACATTTATGCTTCCCATGGAAGCAGAGCCGTATTCCTGAAGAAATCCCTTCAGATCGACATATAGTTTTTTCCTGTCAGGTTTTCCCTTGAAATCTCCAAGATCAAGAACCGCATTTTCCACTTCATCAATATCGTGAAGAGCAATGCCTTTGACTCCCCTGACCATGATTTTCCTGTCGCGGTCAGTCAGTCTTCCCATCATTCCCATGTCAATCCAGACAATTTTGCCATCTGCGATCTTTACGTTCCCGGGATGAGGATCGGCATGAAAAAAGCCATCTTCCATCACCTGCTTGATAAAGCTGTTTACGAATTTCTGTCCGATCTCATCGAGGTCATAGCCACCCGCCCTGAGCGCAGCGACATCATTGATCGCACAGCCTTTTATGTATTCCATCACCAGAATATGATTTGTGGAAAAACGCCTGTACAGCTTTGGGCATCGGACATATTTGATATCTTTATTGTTCCGCGCGAATTCATCCATGTTGGATTCTTCTTTGCGGAAATCCATCTCTTCCTGAGCGACAGACCACATCTCGTCGAGGACCATATCAAGGTCGACCAGGTTCTTCAGATCTCCCACAGGAGGAAGGAACCTGACTGCTTTGTGAAAAAGAACGATATCTCTCGACATCGTTTCATATATACCTTTTCTCTGGACCTTTATTATGACATCAGGATCTTCGCCATCTCCGGAAGCAAGTGAGCAGGCGTCATCAGCATCACCTGTGCTCCCGCTGCAGACCGCGGCTCTGAGTTTTGCCCTGTGCACCTGCGCTATGGATGCCGATCCCAGAGGCGTCTCATCAATCGATGTGAAATATTCCTTCCAGGAGCATCCAAGAGAATCATTCAGCACTTCCTCAACGTCAGAAAATGACATGGGCGTCACGTCGGATGTGAGCTTCATCAGCTCATCGCAGTATCTCTTTGGAAGAATATCGGAATGCAGGGACATAATCTGCCCCAGCTTTATATATGTCGGTCCGAGTTCCTCGAGAATGATGCGAAGTTTCTCCGGCGAGACGCCTCTTGTTATTTTGTTGCGCGAAAGTACCTCGCGGATCTCTTTCAGCCTTGTGCTGTTGTCCTGATCCGTTTTACTTTTCATTCCCAAGCTGTTCCTTAAGTTCCTTCAACTGCTCCGGTGAGAGTTTTGACACAAAGTCTGCGATATCGATATCCTTATCGTCCTTATTGTCCTTCTCTTCATTCTCTTTCTTTTTCTCGTCCATGGTATGCTTGAGTTCTTTGTTGAGAGCCTTGCCCTGCTCAACAGTTATCTCGCCCTTCTCAACCATGTCCTCAATAAATTTCTGTGATTTCTCTGCCGTAAGTGCCATAGCGCCTATCCCCGCCAGCATTACCTTCTTGAGTCCCTCTGATAAATTGTCCATATCCATAGCCTCTCCTTTCATGTCTGATGACATGTAATGATTTATTTGCTGTAAAGCCGTAAAACAAACGACTCGTTGTGAACTATGCAGATTACAGCAGTGCCGCGATCCTGGGAAGAAAAATCATGCAGCCGATTATTCCGGCGAAGATTGCCGAAACAAGTACCGCACCTGCTGCCGCGTCCTTGGCCTTCTTCGCGAGGGGCTTTTTCTCCTCCGTGACAAGATCCACTGTCGCTTCCACTGCGGTATTCACCAGCTCAAGACTTATTACAAGTCCGAAAAGGATAAGACACACGAACCACTCTGTCATCGAAATATTGAATGCCAGACCGAATATCACGACAAGCACTGTTGCCGCAAGATGGATCTTTATATTGCGCTCATCACGTATTGTCCGCCCGATGCCCTGGAACGCGTATCCAAAACTTTTGTACAGAGGATCTTTTTTCATATCCGCTATCACCTCTAGCTGTTACATTCACTTACATTATAACTGAAAACACCTGTCATGTAACCAAAAGAAAAGCCGCCCCGCAAAGGGTGGCTTTTTCATGGTAAACAGGGCTTATTATATTTTTTCTCCGTTCTTGATAACGGCGCGTACGCTGAGGTCGTTCTTATCAAGAATGACGGCATTGCCCTTCTTGCCTGTCTCGATGGAGCCGTAACGGGCATCCTCTCCGATAGCTTTTGCGGGATTGATCGTAGCGCAGGCAACAGCCGTTTCAAGCGGAATGTCCATTGTTTTGACTGCATTCACCATGCAGCCCATAAGGTTTGATACTGAGCCCGCGATATTTCCTCCGTCGACAAGAGTGCAATATTTGCCCTTCTTATTGACCTGTTGTCCGCCCAGATCATATTGTCCGTCCGGCATGCCCGTGCAGCGGAGACTGTCACTTATGAGGACCATCCTGTCTGCCCCTATCATATTGAACGCCGCCCGTACCGCTGAAGGCTGCACATGAATGCCATCACCTATTATCTCAGCAGTGACTCCTTTGCTGTCCTGTACGGCGCCCACAATACCCGGCGCTCTGTGGCTCATCTCAGTCATCGCGTTATAAAGATGAACAGCATGGCAGGCACCTGCCGCAAAAGCGTGCATTGCCGTATCATAATCAGCATTGGAATGTGCAATGGAAATATGGACTTTTTCCTTCATTGCCTTTATATAACCCTCAAATCCCGGATTATCCTCAGGTGCAAGTCCTATGAACTTTACAAGTCCGCGTGAACTATCGACAAACTCGTTTGCTGTATCGACGTTGCACGGCAGAATGTAATCCGCATTCTGCGCACCCTTCTTGACCTTGGAAATGAAGGGTCCTTCCATGTTGAGTCCTATGAGATCAGCCGTCGTGTTCACTTTGTTCTCAGATTGTTTATCAGCAAAATCAGCCGCCATCGCCAGCACTTCATCAAGCTTTTTCACAGGAAGTGTGAGAGTGGCAGGACATATTGCGGTCACACCACATGAAGCTTCATACTCTGCGATCTTTTCAAATGCTTCCGGTTTCGCATCGCAAATATCAAGTCCGAGCGCACCATGAAAATGGATATCAACAAGTCCGGGTATCACATAGCAACCGGCAGCATCAATGATCTCACCGGTAGCGGCCTCATCAGTGAAGACTCCATCACTTATATTTACGTCCGAGTCGTGGAACTTCCCGTCTTTCCCAAATACCTGTCCGTTTACTATACGCATATATGACCTCCATGACCAGGAACCTGCTCCCTGGTCCATATCAAAACAAAATGCCCCCGGAATCAATATTCCAAGGGCATCAGTCAACTCATCTTCAGATATTGCATTCTGACAGTGCATCCTCATCTGCCACAAGGATCGCGTTCTTATGGAACTGAAGGATCGACGCAGGAATGAGAGGCGTGACTTCTCCAAAGAAAGCCTTCTTCACTATCTCAGCCTTGTCTTTGCCGCTCGCTATAAGAACGACACATTTTGCTGCCATGATAGTTCCGATACCCATTGTGAGCGCCTCTCTCGGCACATCATCA
Source organism: Lachnospiraceae bacterium (assembly GCA_028706005.1). Lineage (GTDB taxonomy): Bacteria > Bacillota > Clostridia > Lachnospirales > Lachnospiraceae > CAG-791. The sequence goes on along the minus strand of JAQWCI010000029.1, from coordinate 1,171 downwards.
ACAGATGCGAACAGTCTTGAGTTTGCTTTGATCGTAGTCTCTGTGAGCTTTACCACATGCGTTCCCTTGGGGAATGTCTCACATGGTTCGTTAAAACCGATATGACCATCATGTCCAATTCCGAGAAGCTGGATATCGACTCCGTTCATTGAAGACACTACTGAATCATAGCGTTCGCATTCCGCGTCTGAATCAGTTGCCATGCCGTCAGGAACATTGGTCTTTGTCTTGTCTATGTTGACGTGATCGAAAAGATTCGTGTTCATGAAATAACGATAGCTCTGGTCGTTGTCGCCTGAGATCCCACGATATTCGTCAAGGTTCACAGTGCTCACTTTGCTGAAGTCTATTGTTCCTTCGCTGCAGCGTCTTACAAGCTCTTTGTAGGTACCTATCGGCGAGGAACCTGTTGCAAGTCCGAGAACGCTGTGCGGTTTAAGGATAAGCTGTGCCGAAATAATGTCCGCAGTCTTGCGGCTCAACTCTTCATAATTTTTTGTTTTATATATTGTGATCATGGTCACCTCCTTGTGATCTGAAAACAGCGGATGTGCATCCGTGCTTTACGTGCTTTTTCTATTATACGGTGAAAAGATCCTGACAGCCAGTCCTTTCAATAAACTGTCCATCTTATGCCGCTTTTTGTCTATTTTCTGATCGTATTGCGGTACTCATTTGCTGACTGGCCCGTCTGCTTTCTGAAGACCCTCGAAAAGTGTGCCATGTCTGTAAAGCCTACTTTCTCCGCAACATCCACGATATGGAGCGACGGATCGCTCATGAGTTCTCTTGCTTTGTCAACGCGTATCCCGTTCATCAGATCTGAAAAGCTCTTGCCGGTATGGCGATTTAGAAGTTTTGACAGGTGCCAGTGGCTTACATAAACATGATCTGCCACATCGCTGAGCTGGATCTTCTCTGTGTAATGCTCTTTCATATACTCCAGCGCACTGTCAACAATGAAATTTCCTGCGGCGCTGTTGTCATCCCCTTCATTTCTCCCGAGGTTGGCTGTCATGACCGCAAGTGCTTCATTGAGCTCATTCATTTTGGACGGCTTCAGCAAATATCTCGTGACTCCAAGCGTAAGTGCCTGTCTCGCGTAATTGAAATCCGGATAGCCTGTTAGAATAGTGATCTCGAGATCAGGATGCTCTGACTTAAGCCCCGC
>JAQWCI010000028.1 GCA_028706005.1 Lachnospiraceae bacterium | reverse complement strand
ATAGAATCGATAGTGCCGGCAAATGACGGAAGATTTCTCTCTCCGATGTCGATGATACTCGAAGTCCAGAGAGCCTGCGGGGAAACGGAGCAGCAGGTGCCTGAGTCACCATGGGAGATAGCAAGGGTCATATACAGATCGCTGGCTGTCTGCTACAGGGAAGCTGCTGAGGAAATTGAGCAGATAACAGGTAAGCATTACGATGCAATTAATATTGTCGGAGGCGGTTCAAATGCTGTCTGGCTCAATGAATTGACGGCTTCAGTCACCGGGAAGACAGTGCTCGCGGGCCCGGGTGAAGCCACAGCAATTGGCAACCTTGGCGCTCAGATGATAGCGGACGGGGTATTCAAAGACCTGTTTGATTTCAGAAGATGTGTCAGAAAGTCATTCGGAGTGAAGGAATACAAGGCATGATCTGAATAACATTTGAAATGGTTTCTGACATATCATAATGTACATATTTGTAAGCCATAAAAAACCGGGTGCCGATCGCAATGATCGGCACCCGGTTCTTTTTAAAAACAACTTATTACTGATTGATCATGTAGTTGATAAGCTTCTGGGTGTCTTCGGGCTCATATGCTACGAGCTCGAGTTCCTTGATGCTGCCGTCTGAGAAAATGTTTGCAAGTGAGACGTACTGGGAAAGTTTTGACTTGAGGTTGAGGCGGTCGCCTTCACCTGTTACCAGTTCTACCTTGCCCTTGCAGCTATCGATTACCTGAAAGAACTTATTGATGTCTTTGATGTTTTCAATTTTCATAGTGTTCACCATTCCTTTCGCCCACGGATGTGGGTCACTTTTCATTCGACTGTTAACTTAGAACTGTTGTTAAGCAATACATTGTTATTTATTTAACAAAATACATTGTATCACATCTGCGCAATTGTGCAAGAGTATATGCAAAGTACGTTTCGTGCATTTAAATGTCGGTTTTGTGAATTAGTTCAAACATTCTGAAATTTGCTCTATAATTTCATTAAAAGTAATAATAAATGATTATGTTCAGTATAATTCCAATCATTGGGAGAGAAAAGCAGATGATTAGTAAACTTGACAGTTTTCCGACTCATGAAATCAACGGTGTGAAGTACAGAGTTGGACGTGTTCTTCCGTTTGGTGCCAGTCTTGTGCAGAACGGGATCAATTTCTCGATATACTCAAAGGATGCGACAGCCTGTGAACTTGTTCTTTATCACACAGGTCAGAAGGAGCCTTTCCTCAGAATACCATTCCCCGATGATTTCAGGATCGGATATGTTTATTCAATGATGGTATTCGGACTTAACATCGAGGATATTGAATACGGCTATAGTTTTGACGGCCCTTATAAACCGGAGGAAGGTCAACTGTTTGACCGCACAAAAGTTTTGCTGGACCCATATGCCAAATCAATCTCAGGAAGAACGGTGTGGGGAGAAAGAGATGATAACTATAGCGAATTTCCACACAGAGGGCGTGTGATCTTCCAGGATTTTGACTGGAGAGGTGATAAACCGCTGGAAATTCCATTTAAGGATTCCATCATATATGAAATGCATGTAAGGGGATTTACGAAGGATCCATCCAGCAAAGTCAAACATCCGGGGACATTTGCAGGGACAGTGAGTAAGATCCCTTATCTTAAGGAACTGGGGATAAACTGTGTCGAAATTCTTCCTGTTTTTGAATTTGACGAATTCGACAACAGCCGGGTGGTGAACGAGAAGCAGCTTTACAATTACTGGGGCTATTCGACAGTCGGTTTCTTTGCTCCCAAGGCCGGATATGCTGTATCCAGTCCGCTGGGTCTAGAAGCTGATGAACTTAAGAATATGATACTTCAGTTCCATCAGAATGGAATCGAAGTCATTCTGGATGTGGTATTTAACCATACGGCTGAGGGAAACGAAAACGGGCCATACATTTCATACAGGGGAATAGACAACAAAACATATTATCTGTTGACGCCTGATGGCTAATATTACAATTTCAGCGGCTGTGGAAATACCATGAACTGCAACAATTCAATTGTAAGGAACTGTATTCTTGACTGTCTGCGCTACTGGGTGGCCGAGTATCACATAGATGGTTTCCGTTTCGATCTTGCATCGATTCTTTCAAGAGATGAAAACGGAGCTCCGATGACATCACCGCCATTGCTTGAAATGCTTGCTCATGATGCAGTTCTTGGCAAGAGCAAACTTATTGCAGAAGCCTGGGATGCCGGTGGAATGTATCAGGTAGGAAGCTTCCCGTCATGGGGAAGATGGGCAGAGTGGAACGGCAAATACAGGGACTGCATAAGAAAATTTGTAAAAGGTGACTGGGACTGTGCGCCGGAATTATATCTGAGGCTCTGCGGTTCAAAAGACATGTATGGCAATCGTGCGGCTGATGCTTCAGTGAATTTCATCACCTGTCATGATGGTTTTACCTTGAACGACCTTGTTTCTTATAACGAAAAACACAATATGGACAACGGAGAGGACAACCAGGACGGCGGTAATGATAACAACAGCTGGAACTGCGGGGAAGAAGGCAAAACAAATGACAAGGCTATCCTTGCACTTCGGGAGAAGCAGATGAGGAACATGCTGAGTATTCTCCTGATCAGCAGAGGAATCCCGATGATACTTGCGGGTGATGAATTTGCAAACTCACAGGAGGGTAACAATAACGCTTACTGTCAGGATTCGAGCCTTTCATGGCTCAACTGGGATAAGGCTGATTCAGAAAAAGAACTCCTTGAGTTCTGCAAACGGATGATCGCATTCAGGAAAGAGCATCCGGTGCTGCGTAACAGTAGTTTTGACGAAGCGCCAAATGAAACTGGTTACCCGGAGGTTTCCTTCCACAGCGAAAGGGCATGGGATCTTGACAGAAGTGCTCCAAATCTTGTGTTTGGTGTCATGTTTGCGGAAAGCGCAAAGAAGTACAAAACAAAAAATGATAACTACATTTACATGGCTGTGAATGCACATTGGGAAGACCACAGTTTTGAATTGCCAGTCATACCGGAAGGGTTTTCATGGTACAGGATCGAGGACACTGCAAGCTCGAGAAAACGCGTAAACAAAGTACAGGATTTTCTGGATGTCAAGGCAAGAAGTATCGTGATCCTGTGTACAAAAAGGAGGCACGGGCAGCAGTAGGACTTGTTATGCCTATAACTGTAATGGAGTTTTTGCTTATTGATGACCTTTAGTTTACAGACATTATCGTGATGCGATAAACTGTGTCATATAGTGGAAATGACGCATTGGAGGCATGGTGGAAAAGAATGAGTAAAGTTGAAGATAAGAATCCAATACAGGTTGCAGGAAGATTATTCGGAGCATTGGAATTCCTGGCTGATAAAGGGGAGTCGGGACTTGGCGATATTGCTGATGGACTGGGCCTTAACAAGAGCACTACTCATCGTGTTTTATGCTCTCTGGAATACATGGGCTATGTTTTGCAGAACGGCGAAAACGGCAAATATAAGTTATCTATGAAAATTGTTGATATGGGCAACCACATTGTGGATCGCATGGATATAAACAAGATGGTGCGTCCATACCTGAGAAAACTGTGCGATATGACCGGTGAAACAGTCCATTTTGTAGAACTTGAGGGCTCAGACATAGTATATGTCGATAAGGAAGAATCTGACGTGAATACGGTCAGGATGGTATCACGCATTGGAAGCAGAATACCTTTTTACCGTTCTGCAGTGGGCAAGGCAATCGCAGCCGTAATGACAAATGCAGAAATCAAAGAATTGTGGGATTCATCCAGCATAAAGCGTATGACGCCAAACACCATTACAAATATCAAAACATTTATGAATGAGATCAGCTCGATCAGAGAAAAGGGGTATGCCTTGGACAATGAAGAGAATGAGATTGGTGTTCGCTGCATTGCATGCTCGCTTTCAATCTGCGGATTCAAAACAAAATATGCATTCAGCATATCTGCACCGATCAGCAGGATGGATGACAGCCGCATAAATGAGCTGTCAGAACAACTCATAGAGACAAAAAAGAGCATTGAGAAGAACGTTAACTGAGAGGGATGACACTTGACAACAGAGGTCAACGCATTGATAATGTAACTATCATATTACGAAACATAATTCCACATTATGAAACATGCACACAAAACCGGCATGCGAAAGGAATGATGACCACATGGATCTGAAACTTAAGGACAAAAAAGACTGTAAGTTCGACGCTGTTTCACTGGGCGAAGTAATGCTCCGCCTTGACCCGGGAGAAGGCAGGATCCGCACTGCAAGAAGTTTCCGTGCCTGGGAGGGAGGTGGAGAATACAACGTAATACGTGGACTCCACAAATGTTTTGGCATGAATACAGCCGTCATAACAGCATTCGCTGATAATGAGGTCGGGAGACTCATGAAGGACTTCATTGAGCAGGGAGGTGTTGATACTTCGCTGATCTACTGGAAGAAAACGGACGGTATCGGGCGGACTTGCCGCAATGGTATCAACTTCACAGAAAGAGGCTATGGAATCCGTGGGGCAATTGGTTGCTCTGATCGCGCAAATACCGCAATTTCACAGGCGACACCAAAGGATTTTGACTTTGATTATATATTCGGAGAACTTGGTGTCAGATGGTTGCATACAGGTGGAATATATGCAGCATTATCGGATGAGAGTTGCAAGACAGTCATAGATGCCATCAAAACTGCAAGAAAATATGGAACCGTGATTTCTTACGATCTGAACTACAGACCATCTATGTGGAGCGCAATAGGAGGCCTGGAAAAAGCGCAGGAAGTCAATAAGGAAATAGCAAAGTACGTTGATGTCATGATAGGCAATGAGGAAGACTTCACGGCCTGTCTCGGGCTTAAGGTTGAGGGGCAGGATGATGGGCTTAAGAAACTGAACATAGACGGATATAAGAAAATGATAGACAAGGCCGCTGAAGCGTACCCGAATTTCAAGGCTATTGCCACTACGCTCCGGACTGTGAAGACAGCGACTGTCAATGACTGGAAAGCAATATGCTGGGCAGATGGCAGGCTTTACCAGTCGGCTGAATACAATGGTCTGGAGATTATGGACAGAGTAGGTGGAGGAGACAGTTTTGCATCAGGACTTGTATACGGACTTATGACGACCGGAGATCCTGAAATGGCGGTGAACTATGGCGCAGCTCATGGCGCACTTGCAATGACGACACCCGGAGACACTTCGATGGCAAGCCTTAAGGAAGTTGAAGCTGTGATGAGCGGCGCAGGTGCAAGAGTCCAGAGGTAGGATAACGCTAAGACATGGAGGACAATATGTCTAATTCACAAAAGGTTGAAAATGTTTTGAACGGGCTTGGCAAGACAGGAATCATCCCTGTCGTTGTGCTTAATAATGCAGGAAATGCCAGGCCTCTTGGAAGAGCACTTATGGAAGGCGGGCTCCCGGCTGCTGAAGTCACATTCAGGACTGATGCCGCAGAAGAATCGATAAGAATACTGTCTGAGGAATATCCTGAAATGCTGGTAGGAGCGGGCACGGTCCTGACTGTCGACCAGGTGGACAGAGCAGTAGGAGCAGGTGCAAAATTCATTGTTTCACCTGGATTTGATCCTGAAATCGTGAAATATTGTTTGTCAAAGGATATCCCTGTTTGTCCTGGTACGCAGACCCCTTCTGAAATGATTGCCGCAATGAAACTGGGAATTGATCACCTGAAGTTCTTTCCTGCTGAACAAAGCGGCGGACTTCAGATGATAAAGGCGGTCACGGCTGCACTTACCGGCGTAAAGATCATGCCGACGGGCGGAATAAATGCAGATAATGCCAGTGACTACCTTAAGTCAGACAAGGTGTTCTGCGTGGGCGGATCATGGATGGTAAAGAGCAGCTTCATAAATGCCGGAGATTTTGAAACAATTCGGAAAAAGACGGAAGAAGCAGCGGCTATTGTAAAGATGGCAAGAGCCTGAAAATAATCATTTCTCACAAAAAGTATGACAGGAATTTGTTGATATAGCATATTTACTAAATCGAATCGTAACACTATTCTAAACATAGGATGTTTAACATCCTATGTTTATTTTTAACTTATATTCAATTTTGAATAATGATTAAGAAAGAAGGGCAGGAACATGAAAGTCGGAATAGTATATACGAGCACTACACCTGAATTGATTTCTGATGTTGAGAGAGAAGTCAGAGGAAAGCTGGGGGATAATGTAGAATTATACAATCAACAGGATCCATCAATACTGCAGCAGGTGAGGGATGCGGGCTATGTGACTACTGAGCCGGCATCAAGACTTATCGGAATGTATATGAAAGCCGCTGAAGAAGGGTGCGACGCAATCCTCAATGTTTGCTCAAGCGTCGGAGAAGTGGCTGATTGTGCTCAGAGCGTAGCAGATTATATTGGTGTACCGATCGTAAGGATAGATGAGGATATGTGCAGAGAGGCAGTAAGGATTGGAAAACGCATTGGTGTTATGGCGACGCTTCAGACTACACTTGAACCAACAAAGAATACAGTAAGGCGCGTCGCCCGTGAAATGAAAAGAAATGTAGAAATTGTAGATTGCCTTGTTGATGGAGCGTTTGGTCTTGATCAGGCACAATTCAAAGACAGGCTCCAGGGGGCCGCATCTACAATCATAGATAAGGTGGATGTGATCGTACTGGCACAGGGAAGTATGGCATACGCTGAGCCGGATCTGACTGAGAGATTCCACAAACCGGTATTGGGAAGTCCAAGATTTGGAGCGGCTGCACTTAAGGAAGCTTTGATCAGGAAGGGAAGAATGTAGGATTATGAAAAAACCTTCAGCGGTAGATCACGTTGTAGATGCGATTATCGACGAAATCATAAGTGGGAAAATCAAACCGGGAGAAAGACTGAGTACGGAACCGGAGCTTTCAAAGAAATATGGTGTTGGAAGAAATTCTGTACGTGAGGCAATAAAACAGCTCCAGGCATTTGGAATACTGTATATAAAGAGAGCTGATGGCACATTTGTTTCTGATACTTATAATGACAGGATGCTGGATCCATTGCTGTATAATCTGATATTCAGCTCAAATAACTGGAAAGACTTTGTACAGCTGAGATATGTCATAGATGTCGGCACGCTGCATTTAGCCATGCAGAATCCTGAATCGGTAAGGGTAATTCCGAAGCTGACAGCGATTGTTGACAATATGGATGCTGAGATGAAGACCAAAAATCCGGATGCAGACAGAATACTGGAACTTGATCTCAGTTTTCACACAACAATACTGAGCATTATTCATAATCCACTCGTGGATTGTGTAACAGGTTACATTACAAGACTAACCGTGCCAAGCAGAAAGAGGGCAGTGACTGAATGGATAAATTCAGGCAGGAAAAGCGAGTTTTGCAGTCTTCACAGGAAGCTGACGGACCTTATAAGGGACGGAAAAACAGAGAATATTGATGAAGTCGTGAAGGAGCATTATAAGCTCTGGAAATGACAGGAAAAGGAAAAAATGAAGAAGATATTAGTTTCTGTGGCACCAGTAAGCGCTGGAGATAAAAACATTCAACCTGACAGAATTGCTGATGATGTATTCAGGTGTTATAGAGCTGGAGCTGCGATGGTCCATCTGCACGCAAGGGATGAGCATGGCACATTGACACCGGATCTTACTGTCCTTAAGAGAACAGTAGATCTCATACGCGAAAAATGTGACATTGTAATTGAAATTTCAACCGGAGGTGTATCTGATCTTACGATTGAAGAAAGGTGCCAGCCCTGTTTTGTTCCATGGGTGGAGGCAAACAGTCTGAATGTGGGATCAGTAAATCTCGGCGAGTCAGTTTACTGCAATCCGATAAAAGATGTAAGATTCTGTGTTCAGCAGATCATAGGTAACAAAAAGATCGCAGAGACTGAACTGTTTGAGGTGGGAATGGCAAATACGCTTCGTGAACTTGATGAAGTATACCATTTTCCAAAGCCTATGCTTATTGCTCTTGTCATGGGGCACGATGGTGAGATGCCGGCAACACGCGCAGGACTTGATCATCTTGTGAGTGGTGTGCTCGACAATTTCCGCAAGGATGACGTTATCTGGGGCTATACCGAGGCACATAGAAAGAATTGGAATCTGATGGAATACGCCCTCGAAAAAGGCGCGGGTTCGGTCAGGATAGGTTTTGAGGATTCGGATTACCTGTCCCCTGAAAAGCGTGTCGATCATAACTACATGCTTATTGAGAAAGCAGCAGAAATTATCCGCTCAAAAGGAATGGATACAATGAGTCCGGACGAAGCAAGAAAACTGCTCGGAATAACGAGAAACCTGTAACGCACAGCAACGGAGGAAGTGATGAACGAAAAGACAGCGGATGCCGGGATAGTTCTTTCATATTCGCAGGAAATGAAGGACAGAATTGACTCTGACCTGAGAGATGCATCAAACAAAAATAAAAGGAAAGTCGTTGTTCTTGATGACGATCCTACAGGAATACAGACTGTACATGATGTCAGTGTATATACAGATTGGTCTGAAGATAGCTTGACCAAAGGGTTTGAAGAAGACAGAAATCTGTTCTTTATCCTTACGAACAGCCGTAGCTTTACCGCAGAGCAGACCAGGAAAGCACATACGGAGATAGCGGAAAACCTGATCAGTGTATCACATAAGACAGGGGTTGATTTTGTTTTGATCTCACGAGGTGATTCCACGCTCAGAGGTCACTATCCTCTAGAGACTGAGACCCTTGAAAAGATGATACAGAAGAAAAGCGGAGTGGCAACTGACGGAGAAATACTTTGTCCTTATTTTAATGAGGGCGGGCGGTATACCTTCAATGACACGCATTTTGTCCGTTATGCTGAACAACTGATACCATGTGCAAATACGGAGTTTGCAGGAGACAGGACATTTGGATATAACTCAAGCAATCTACGGGAGTATATCGAAGAAAAAACACAGGGAAAATTCAAGGCGGAATCTGTTTTGTCAGTTTCTCTGTATCTTCTACGCACTATGGATTATGACGCAATATGCGAGATACTCACAGGTGTGAATGGATTTAATAAGATTATAGTTAACGCAACATGCGATTACGATGTAAAGGTTTTTGCAGTTGCGCTGTTCCGGGCGATGGAGACTGGAAAAAGATTCATGATCAGGTCGGCAGCGGCTCTTGTCAAGGCTGTGGGTAATATAAGCGACAGACCGTTACTGAGTCATGATGAGTTGATTACAAAGAACAACACCGGAGGAGGAATTATTGTTGTCGGAAGTCACACTGATAAGACGACAAAACAACTGAAAGAGCTTCATAGATTGAGCACTATAGAATTCATTGAAATGGACAGTGACCTTGTACTTAAAACTGGACGGCTCAATGAGGAATGTGAACGCATAGTCAGAGAAGAAGACGCAATGATCAGAGCAGGCAAAACTGTTTGCATTTCAACAAAGAGAAAAGAGCTGACACTTAAGGATGACACACCGGAAAAGTCTCTTATGAGGAGTGTGGAGATAAGTGAGGCCCTTCAGAATTGCGTAGGAAAACTTTCTTCAGTACCGTCGTTTGTTGTTGCAAAAGGCGGAATAACATCATCAGATGTTGGCACAAAAGCACTTGGAGTAAAGAAAGCGGAAGTAATGGGGCAGATAATGCCTGGCGTGCCGGTCTGGAAGACAGACGAAGGAAGCAAATTCCCGGGAATCCCGTACGTTATATTTCCGGGAAATGTAGGAGCGGATTTAACATTGCGTGAGGCAGTTGAAAAACTGATATAACATATGACGAATCAGACCGAAAACCTTTTTACAAGGCTTGTCGACACTTCTAACTTTACTGTGTAGGGAAGACTTGTAGCTGTCTGTGTCAGCAGTTGGTCAACGGCGACCTGCCCCATGAATTTTCTGGGAATATCAATAGTAGTAAGTGAAGGGTCGATTATACGTCCTTCTGTAATATTATCGAAGCCTATGATTGAGATGTCATTGGGTATCCTGTAGCCGCGGAGCCTGAAAGCCTTGATGGCGCCAATCGCTATGAGATCATTATCAGCAAAATAGCATGAAGCAAGCGGGTCTCCACGGTCGATGATCTCGAGCATATCGGTGAGAGCGCCGTCGATTGAAGGTGAAAGCTCATGAACGACGGACTTCCCTATTGACATGCCATGTTCTCTGACAGCACGGGTAAAGCCGTTCCGGCGTTCTTCAAAGTTTTCAATCAGATAAGAGGAACGCAGGTGCCCAGGTTGTTGACCGCAACGGTCAATCAAGTAATTAGTGGCGACATATGCGCCCTGAGCATTATTGATCAGTACGCTGCTGCATTTTACGGATTCGAAATATGAATCAAGAAGAATTATTGGAACAGAAAGAGAAAGAAAACGCCGGCAGATATCTGCTGTGATCTCTGTTCCCAGAAGAATAACACCTATACAGCCTGATACGCGGAGCTCTTCAATACATCTGTCGATATCATTGTTTTTCTCCTGAATCTGGAGTGTTTTGAGGCGATGCCCTGTATGACGGCATTCCTGCTCCATACCATCAGTAATCTCAGAGAAGATAGGGGTGTATTTGAGTATGGCATTGCTGGTCCTGTATACTATGCAATAAATATCTCCTGACTCATTTTTCTTTCGGGATATTCTCGAAAAATCGTATCCCATTTTCTCTGCTTCCCGTATGATCATGTCTTTTGTTTCTTTACTTACACCGGGTTTATTGTTGAGAGCCATTGATACGGCAGTAGCAGATATATTTAGTTCAGCGGCCAGCTCTTTTGCTGTAATACTCATATCGATTGTCCTTCCTGATTGTTCAATAATACACATTCAAATATAATTAAGCAAATAATAAAGCAAAATTTACTGTATTAATCATATAAATAAAGCTGATCAATTGTTATGCTAACTAATAATAAGGCGATTATTCTACCTGAGGTGATGATGAAATTATCAGGAAAAACAAAAGAAAAAATTCAAAAAACGAGTATCAGGAGCAGAATATTTCTTGCAATGATAGTAGTTTCCATTGGTATAATTTCGGTTCTTGGTTCTGTGATTTACGGGTATTCGAGAAAGGTCATTGAGTCAAATTACCAGAGCATTCACTTAAGCAGTCTCCAGATAGCCAGTAATGTTATTGAGCTTCAACTCAATAATGATGCCGATCAGGCAAGGTCAATGCTTAATGATGAGACATTTAAGACACTGTTTATGGATGAAAAGACAGGAACCAAAACGTTCGGAAATAATAAAGTCATTATGGAAAGAGCTCTTCTGAAGTACAGCAGTAGCAATAACGACATAAGGGATATTCTTGTTGTCAACAATGCCGGCAACCTGTCATTTGTCAGCAAATACGATTTGAACCGGTCGAGTGTCAATGAGTATTATAGCTCGGAAAACATCCTTGAAAGGTCATGGGTCAGTGACGCGATAGATGCTAACGGAAAAGAAGTTTTTTATGGGGAGAATGTTCTTTTCAGTGAAGAAGATAAAGATGATGCAGATAAATCCTTTTCAATGGTAAAGGAAATGATTGATCCTGATACGCAGAAGGTTATGGGATTTCTGGTATTTAACATCAGAAAATCAAGCCTGAGTGCAACTACAGGAACACACGATGAAGGCTATTCGACTGGTCGATATATGATACTTGATAAAAAACACAGATCAGAAACCGGATATCCGACAGTAGTCTATTCTACAGATTCGGTTGAGAGCCTGAAGAAAATAATGGATTCATATACAGGTCATGACACAGGAAATCACTATCTGTTTACGACATATGAGAATAAAGTAAGTGGATGGGATATGGTCAACGTTGTTGATAAAAAAGATCTGTCTGGAACAACAAAATACATTGGGTTAATGATAGCAGTATTATGTTTGGCTATGGTCGGACTCAGTGCATATTTATCATATAGAATTTCGAAATCTCTGACGTATAGACTTGGAAGACTTGAGAGAACTATTCAACAGGTCAGTGATGGTAATTATGACATTGAAGAGGTCTTTGATAACAGCGAGGTTGGAAAAATAGGAAATCAGTTCAAGAAGATGGTGAACAGCAACCATGAACTGAACGATAAACTTCTGAAGACAAAGCTGAAAGAGAGAGAGTCGGAGCTATTACTGTTGCAAACACAGATAAATCCGCATTTTCTTTATAATACGCTGGATGCACTTTATTTCATGGCTGTGATACATTGCGAAGAAGAAATAGCAGAAATGGTTCATGCTCTATCTGACACATTCCGGCTTAGTCTTAATCGAGGGGAGAAGTTTATTACTGTAAGTGACGAGATAAACAGACTGAAAGCGTATATGAAAGTCCAGTCATTCAGATACAAAGACAGGTTTTCTCTGATTCTGAATATTGATGAAGAAATAATGAACCGCAAAATAATGGTCTTTATTATCCAGCCGCTGGTCGAGAATGCTTTTTATCATGGGCTTGAGCCAAAAATTGGAAAAGGCTGGATAAAGGTAGGCGGAATACGTAGAAACGGACGCTTTGTGTTTACCGTAGAGGACAATGGAGTAGGTATGGAGGATGTTTCAGCAGCTCTTAAAGGGTATGGATTGAAGAATATCGAAGAGAGAATTGAACTCTATTACGGGAAGGAATATGGACTGAAAATCAGCAGTACAAAAGGAAAAGGAACAATTGTGACAGTTGTGGTGCCTGAAGAAGCTGAAGAGGCGTGTCTGTCAGGTGACGAAGATTGAACTTATAAGGAGCATTGGACTATGCAGAGGATTTTTCTTGTTGATGATGAAGAAATTGTGATTGAGGGCATATCAACAATCATTGAGAGGCATATTCCGGACTGTATAGTCACCGGATCAGCAACAGATGGTATTTCAGCGAGAAATCAGATCCTTGAGAAGAAGCCGGATGTTCTTATTACTGATATAAGAATACCAGGGATGGACGGTCTGTCACTGATTGAAGATGTCAGGCAGTTCATGCCAGATATGATCTGCATTGTAATAAGTGGATATATGGAATTTGAATATGCAAGACGGGCTTTACAGATGGGGGTCAAAGACTATATTGACAAACCTGTTACCATAGAAAAACTTAAGAAATCAATAGAAAATCTCGGCCATTTTGAAATTATAAAAAAAGCTGAACAGGAACACATTCCTGAAGTCAGAATGACTGAAACCGGCCATTCTGCAATTGACAAAGCATTGGCGTTCATCAATGACAATTATGATCGCGATATAGGACTCAGCGAAGTGGCATCTGTCGTTGATATGAATCCGGCATATCTGTGTGTATTGTTCAAGGAGAATGTTGGAGAAAGCTTCATTAAATATCTTACTAAAGTGAGAATAAATAAGGCTAAATCACTGCTTGCAAAGGGGATGAAAGTCGTAGATGTGAGCGAGATGGTAGGGTATAACGATTGCCGTTACTTCAGCGATATTTTTAAAAAACATGAGAATATGACACCTAATGAATACAAAAGCTCGATCAGAGTATAGTCATTAAGAGTTGCTGACAATCTTGCATTAAACATAGGATGTTTGATTGTGCAAAGTGCCTAAAAGATTATATAAATCTAAAAATTTTATACAATAAAACAAAAAAGTTCCCACTGGTTCAAAAACACAGCCGTGATAATGTATAGTTATGAAACAAATTTACATCAATGGATGTAAATAATAACAAAATGCAGAACGGAGGTTTTTATGAAGAAGAAAATGGTTTCATTTGTACTGAGCATTGCCATGGTATCTGCTATGCTCGCAGGTTGTGGATCTACCACATCATCAGGAACTGCCGCAGCTGATACAACTGCAGCAGGAAGTGCCGCGGCTTCTACAGCTGCAGATGCTGCTGCAGAAACAACGACTACGGTGGCTTCTGCTACAGATTTCACAGGGGAAGATCCCCAGCTGTCAAAGGATTTAAAGATCCTTTCAATCTGGGCAGAAGACAATGATAATGGTGTGCTGATCAATGATATCTGCAAAGCATATCAGGAAGTCAACCCGAATTTCACCTATGAGTACGAAGTCGTTTCAGCTGATGATCTCAAGCAGAAGATTGCCACCCTTGTAGCATCGGATGATCTGCCGGATATGTTCGCATATGAGTCAGGTGCTCCTATCGTAGATCTGATAGAGGCCGATAAGATTGTCGACATAGGAGCAGAACTCAACAAGATCGGGGACAGCTCATATGTAACTGATTCAGCTACATCTCTGCTCAAGACACTTTCAGGAACAGATTCGATCTATGATCTGCCGCTGGGCATGAATGTAGAAGGCTTCTGGTACAACAAGGCTTTGTTTGAGCAGGCAGGGATTACGGAAACACCCGCAACATGGGATGATTTTGAAGCTGATCTCAAGAAACTCAGTGATGCAGGGATACAGCCTCTGGCATGTGGCGCAGGTGACAAGTGGGGAGCTACTCGTCTGATCAATGCATATACGGTCAGAACCCTTGGCCCTGATGCAATGTCGAACGCTGCTGACGGAACGGCCAAGTATACTGACGAAGGTTATGTTGCAGCTGCACAGAAGATTCAGGATTGGAACAACGAAGGATATTTCGGAGAAGGTGTTACAACAGTTGATATGAATACTGCAGGAAGTATGCTCATGAGCGGAAAAGCTGCTATATTCTACAACGGCTCATGGTTTACTTCTAACCTCAATGATACTACAGCTAACCTTGCAGGTGAGGACGGAATCGGATTCTTCAATATTCCTGTTGCGGACGAGTCAATCAGCGCGGCTGATTCATATTCAATGAACTGCGGCAATATTCTCTGCCTCAGCAAATCAAAATACGATGATGCTACAACATGGTTCCTGAAGTATTTTGTGGAGCACATGGGTGACGAGGCTATGTCAAAGCAGGGATCCATTAAAGGCTATACATACACAGCAGATACATCAGCAGTATCAGGATACACAAAGCTCGTACTTGATGAGATCGATAAAGCAAAATCAGCATTTACATGGTACGAAGCAACTATGAATTCAGAGGTTTCCACTGTCACACAGGACAATGTACAGACTCTTATCAATGGCGATATGACGGCAGAGGAATATATGCAGTCGATCCAGGACGCTTCAGATAACAGCGCTCAGTAATAGTTTATCGGAAGCAGGGTCAGGAATGATGAAAAGTCATTGCGACCCTGCTTTTTTCTGTAAAGGAGGTCAATATTGAAAAACGTATTGGGCAATAAAAAGGCGATCGCTCTCTTCGTTATACCTGGTCTTGTCGTCTATTCCTGCATAGTAATGCTTCCGGTAATATGGTCATTCTATTATTCTTTTTATGCGGGATCACCGGGACTGAAGTGGGAATTCTGTGGACTTGATAATTTCAAAAGACTGTTCACTGATAATAATTTCAAAGATGCACTTGTTGTCAATGTTAAGTATATCGCCGTTGTAATGCTCGGACAGGTTGGCCTTGGTCTGGCGATGGCGTTGATGTTCAAATTCTGGCTGAAAAAAGGAAAGAATATTATCAGGACACTTGTATTCTTCCCGGTCGTACTTCCTACGGTTGCCGTAGGCCAGCTGTTTTCAAAGATTTATGAGATTCAGCCGAACTATGGTCTGCTTAACAGCCTTTTATCTGCTCTTGGACTCACAAATCTTGTGCAGCCATGGATAGGACAGTCTAAAACTGCTTTATGGTGTTTATGTGCAATGGATATTTGGACAGCCATAGGTTTCTATGCCGTGATTTTCTACGGAGCTATTCTGGATATACCTGATGACGTAATAGAGGCAGCCAGAATTGACGGTTGTGGCGGATTCAAATTATTCAGGTATATCATGGCACCTCTTCTTCATTCAATTACTATCGTATGTCTTGTGTTCAGTTTCTCAGGAACAGTCAAAATGTTCGAGTCATCGATGGCGTTGACAAACGGAGGACCGGGAAATGCGACGAGATCCCTTTCTATGTATATGTATCTGACGTCATTTTCATATAACAAGGTCGGATATGGATCGGTAATAGCATTGTTCATTTTCTTCCTTTGCATAATCGGGTCAAGCATCATCAAGATATTTGACAGAACAGAAAGTTATTATTGATATCACGCTGATCAGACACTGGAATTCCTTACGGTTTTGAATAAGAAATGAGGCAATGCATTATGAAAAAATATAAAGTTAAAAAGGATTTAAACAAGGTTTTGATTGTATTGATTGTTGCTGTGATTCTGATAATTGATGTTTACCCGATTTTCTGGATGATCTCAGCATCTTTTAAACAGCAATACGAGTGGTCGATGTACCCGGCATTTTCACTGAATAAAGGTTTCTATTTTCAGAACTATATTGATGCATGGACAAGAGGGCGCATGTCAACGTTCTTCAGGAACAGCCTTATCTACACATTGATCTCACTTGTTTTTATCGTTGTATTCTCAACGACAGTGGGATTTGCTGTGACAAAAATGAACTGGAAGCTTAAGGGCTTTGTAAATAATTACTTTCAGTTGGGCATCATGGTTCCTACAGCAATCGCACTTATACCTCTGTTTCAGATATACAACAAGCTCGGTTGGATAAATTCACCATTTTGTCTGATAGTCACATATATTGCGTTTGGTCTTTCTCTTTCAATCTTTCTTATTACAGGGTATATCAAGGCATTACCTGATGAAATATTGGAAGCAGCGGTAATAGATGGATGTGGTATTTACAGCCTGATGTGGAATGTAGTTGTACCACTTATGAAGAATGCTATTGTTACAGTTCTGGTGCTGCAGTTCTTCTTCAAATGGAATGACTTGTTGTTCTCAATGACATTTATCAGTGATACGAATCTCAAGACCGTACAGACAGGGCTGCTTTATTTCTCAGATGAATTTGGGTCAAAGAACTGGGGTGCCATATTCGCATCTGTATCAATGAGTATTGTTCCTATGCTTGTTTTGTATACATTCCTGAACAAAACAATCATAGAAGGGATGACAGCAGGGGCTGTAAAGGGCTGATTGATATGAACTGTAATGATGAAAAAACAGTATTGGAATATATTAGACAAAACTATAAGAGTGTTTTGAAGGATCCTGTTGGATTTATTCATTACCCGTTTATTGACCCGGGTTCGGTATATGATGGTAATGTCTGGGACTGGGATACATATTGGTGTGTATATGGTCTCAAGTCATTATGTGAAAGAAATGATGAGAGACTTGGTGGAGCCCCTGATATCCGTGAAGAATCATTATGGGAATATGCCAAAGGAAATATTCGCAATTTCCTTGATCACCAGATGGATGATGGCTATATTCCAATGATGATAGAGAACAAGGATCTTCCTGAGCCGTATCTTAATCTGCAACATAAAAATGGCATACTCATGAATATGCATAAACCGTTCCTGTGCCAGCAGATCGACCTCATCTCATCGTGGGCAGGGGACTACAGCTGGATAAGCGGGTCTATTGATAAGATAGACAGATATTTCGAGTGTTATGACAGGTATTATTTCAACAATAACTGTGGTCTGTACGTCTGGCGTGATGATATCATGATAGGCATGGATAATGATCCTGCTTCTTTTGGAAGACCCAAATCCTCGACTGCCAATATTTTTCTTAACAGTTTTATGGTCATGGAACTAAACAGCGCAGCTGGGATATATAGGAAAGCCGGCATGCCTGGTAAAGCAGATGTAATAATGGCAAAACGCGAACGATTGATAAGATCAATACATGACGAATGCTATGACAAAAGAGATAATTTCTTTTATTCTGTCGATGTAGATATCAAAACAAGAAAATACGACTGGTTTCATCAGGGACTTGGTGTGTTCTGGAAAACACTTCCCATAAGGATAGGTGTCTGGTCCGGCTTTTTACCGATGTACGCGGGCTTTGCTACTGAGGATGAGGCAGCACATCTTGTTGAACATTATCATGATGATGTGGAATTCGGAAGTGAATTCGGATTGACGACACTTGATAAACGCGAGAAAATGTTCAATCTTGAGGCAACCAATAATCCTTCTAACTGGTTGGGACCTGTCTGGATAGTGGCCAATTATTGTGTGTTCAGAGGAATGCTCAATTATGGATATGTAGAAGAGGCAAGACAGATTTGCAGCAGGAGCCTTAGTCTTCTTGGAAATGACATCAGAAAAACAGGATGTATGCATGAATATTACGATCCGTTTACCGGAGAGCCCATAGTAAATGGGGGATTTATAAACTGGAATATGCTTGTTTTGAATATGGCTGAGGAGCTCAGGAATTATGCTGACTGATACAAGAAATTCAAAGTATGCAAAACTTCATTCACCGGAATATGACAAAGTGAGATGGACAGGAGGATTCTGGAAGGATGCAGTCGATGCATGCGCTGAAAACATGGTTCCGCATCTTCAGAATATGTTCGACTCAAAAGACATAAGTCATGTCGTGGAAAATTTCAGAATAGCAGCTGGCAGAACAGAAGGTGACTTTGACGGCACTGTATTTGGTGATGGGGATTTTTATAAGTGGATGGAGTCAGAGCTCTATTCAGCGGTCTACCTGGGCGATGCCGACAGAATTGAGAAGCTTGATGAATATATAGGGCTGATCGGTGAGGCACAACAGGCGGATGGGTATATATCAACAAAGCAGATAATTGAAGGGCAGCAGGGTAAAGGACTCGGAAGACTCGGGGACATCAATGAGTTCGAAGTATATAATATGGGGCACCTTTTTACATCGGCGTGCCTTCATAAAAGGATCACAGGGAAAGATTCATTCCTGAATATAGCAGAAAAAGCAGCGGACTACCTGCAGAAATCATATGATGAATCGCTGAAGAGCGGAGACGCACAGACAGCTGTCTGCCCGTCTCATTATATGGGCCTCGTCGAGCTTTATCGGACAACCGGGAAAATACAATACCTGACGCTCGCGAGACAGGCAATTGAATCGCGGGACAGAGTCAGAAATGGAATGGATGATAACCAGGATCGCATTCCACTCAAGACTCATGAGAAGATAACAGGTCATGCAGTAAGGGCTACATATTTATATGCCGGAGTGGCAGATTTGTATGCCGAAGATGGCGACGGTGAATATCTGTCCATGCTTGATAAAGTGTGGAGAAACATGATAGACAAAAAGATATATATCACTGGCGGTATCGGTGCTTTGTATAACGGGTGTTCGCCTTACGGCAATTTCTTTACTGATCAGAGAGTGCATCAGGCATTCGGATACGAATACCAATTGCCGAATATCACAGCATACAACGAAACATGTGCGTCGGTAGGCCTCGTCATGTGGTCATACAGGATGTTCAATGTAAGACCCAGGGCAGAATATTTCGATGTTATTGAAAGAGCCATGTTGAATACGAACCTGGCTGCGGTGTCTCTTGACGGAAAAAAATATTTTTACGAAAACATGCTCAGAAGGACAAAAAAACTAGACTATAAGCTGATCTGGCCGTTGACGAGATCAGAGTACATATTGAGCTATTGCTGCCCGCCAAATCTTGCGAGAACGATTATGCAGTCATCAGAATATGCATTTTCATGTTCCAGCGACAAAGTGTATACAGGACTATATGGGCAATGTCAGGCAAAACTAGGTCTGGGTGACGGAGCTTCCATTACGCTTAATGAAGAGACAGATTATCCGTACAGCGGGTTGATCCGTTTTACAATAAGTGAAGCCACGGAGAACAGACCGGTATCGCTTTATCTTAGAATTCCTTCATGGAACAGACATGCAAGGATAAGTCTTAACGGGAATGTTATAGAAAATTTTGATAATAAAGATGGACAATATAAAGAAGTACAGATAGAGGATCCGGCGGGAACTGAGGTCGTTCTCGAACTTGATATGCCGGCAAGACTTACAATAGCTAATCCTTACGTTGAAGAGGACACAGGCCAGGCAGTCGTCGAGAAAGGCCCGATGGTCTACTGTGTGGAAACCCACGACTGCAATATCGACACGCTCGATGATATATGTATTAATCCGCGTAATGGATTTGACGAGGAAAAGCTTGATATATGCGGGAGAAATGTACTATCGCTCACGACAAAGGCTCATAAGATCGGGGAAAACAACTTCGCTGATAATGTTTTGTATCAGACGCTGGAGCAAACCGGTGACGACGAAATCAAGGTCAGATTCATCCCGTATTTTGCATGGGACAACAGGGGCGTAGGTGAAATGCGCACGTGGCTGAGGTACAGTCTGTAATCTCAAAGTGGAAGGAACATTTGATATGACATTTGGAAGTGAAGTAGGAAAATGGTGCGTCCAGGAAATAACTGTGGAAGGCAGAAAAGATGGAAATCCTTTCACGGATTATACGATAAAGGGCATTTTCTGCGGCAAAAATGAAAAAGTAACTGTAAATGGTTTTTATGACGGAGACGGGATTTATAAAGTGAGATTCATGCCGTCATTCGAAGGCCACTATATGTTCACGATAGAAGGAACATATTGTGGTAATGAAGGGAAACCAATCTCGGGAGAGTTCGATGTCACAGCTCCCAGGCAGGGCAATCACGGACCTGTCAGAGTTGCGAACAGGTATCATTTTGCATATGAGGACGGCACACCATATTACTCGGTAGGGACTACGTGTTATGTCTGGGAACTTCAGTCCGATGACATGATAGAGC
>JAQWCI010000027.1 GCA_028706005.1 Lachnospiraceae bacterium | reverse complement strand
TCACAGCAGCAGACTATTTTAAGCAAATAATAAATGAATCCAAAGAGGCGCAGGGGCTCTCTATAAAGTACAACTCTATTGCTTTGCAGGAAACGCACCCCGTTACAGCAATCAAGGCGGCCGTAACGCATATTCGCGATGTTCAGCATACCGCAAATAAAAACAGGCAGACACACATGGAGGATTCCGTGATGTTTCTCTTATTATGAATGCGATTCTGTCTTTGCTGAGGCAGGAAAAAATCAAGCCCAGAATGATATGTGGTGTCAATACATCTACAAAGCACATAATAGATCAGCGATATGCATTTGATATTTTCAGTTTTGTTTCAGGAATGAATGACTTTCTGAACTTTGGAAGCGCGGATGTAATCGACGACTACTATAAATTACACGAAGAAACCTCCGGCGAGATAGAGGACGTAACGACTGCAATGAAGGAAATTGCAGAAGGTCTGCAGTTCTGCGATATCTCAAGATATGAAGAGGGGCTTACGTCAATAAAGACCTCCATTAATGAAATAAAAGAAGACGGTGATGCCTCAGATACCATGCTTGGGATCTTCGCCGATACCATAGAGGAAGATTACGGCCAGTTACTTGATGAAAACAAACGCTCCATACTGGATATAATAGGGCGATGTATTGATAATAAGCTGTATCAACAGGCATTGACCTTCTCTGAATCAAAAATGGCCGATTTTCTGTTTGAGAACAGGATTTTTTACTTTGACAGGAGTGAAAGTAATATGGCAGCCATAACTGCCGCAAAAATCAGTGATCTTAAAAGATATCTCAATGACGAGAACTATGTTTTCGACTCTTACATGTACTCAATAAAATTTCCTTTCGCTGGTCCCAACGAAAACTTTTTCACATTTCTTAACAGGACGATTAACGAGGCAGCCAGATGCGGATATAATCTGGGTAATAGAATGAAAATTGATGAGCAGAACATCTCCAGAATGCGTATGCCGTTTTCCTTCTTTGTCGGCGTGGATAGTGTCCTGATTGGAAAGAGAGAATTCGAAAATACAATCGAGGTCTATTCAAATGTTCCTCCGGAAAGTGTATATCTGGCAACTGAACTAATTGTCCTTCATAAAGCTCTTAAAGGCGTCCGGAACTCATATAATCATGCCGATAATAGTGATCGTCCAAGCTATCAGAGCCTTGTAACTGCAATCAATCGATATCTGTTACTGGCAAGGGAGCTTGCTTCTCTGGTCTGACGGCCCATCTCAATTTAGCGGAGCGAGCGCGGGGATTCTCCCCGCACTCCTGTGCTGATGGTCTGATCACATCCGTGGAGATCTCACTGTAGATGCCATCTTTCAACAACGACTTAAATGACTTCTTGACCAGGCGATCCTCGCCGGAATGAAATGTCAGGATGGCAACTCGTCCGCCGGCAGCAAGCGCATCCGGCAGCTTGCCCAGGAATGCTTCCAGCGCTTCAAACTCACTGTTCACGTCTATCCGAAGTGCTTGAAATGTCCGCGCACATGATTTCTTTACCGCATCTTTCCTTTCCGCCGACGGCAGAAAAGCAAGCGCCGAATCCACGACATTGTACAGATCCGTCGTTGTCTCTATCTTCTGTTTTGCCCTGTAGACTTTTATGATTTCTTTTGAGATCTCCCTGGCATATGGTTCATCTGAATTCTCGCGAAGCATCCACTCTATCTCGTCCTGATCCAGCTCTTTCAACCGCTCCGCCGCAGATTGCCCGTGTTCGGGATCCATGCGCAGATCAAGCGGTCCCTCGTGCTTGTATGTAAAACCGCGCTCCGGATTATCTATCTGCATCGAAGAGACCCCGAGATCCGCCAAAACAAAATCGAACGTTCCGGTCTCTTCCACCAGTTTGTCGATATCGGCAAAATTCATTTGTTTTGCCGTGAAAACATCCGCTCCGTATCCCATATCGCGAATGCGTTTCTTAGTCTTTACGATCTCGATAGGGTCAACATCAAGAGCATAGATATGCCCTCTGCCATCAAGTTTCTCCAGCATCCTGGATGTGTGTCCGCCGTATCCGAGCGTGGCGTCCAGGCCTTTCTGCCCGGGTCTGATCTGCAGGAATGACAGGATCTCATCCACACATATGGAGATATGCATGCCTGCCGGTGTACTGCCCTTGCTTATGACTTTTTCGACAGTATCCCTGTATCGTTCCGGATCAAGTTCCTTATACTTCTCATCATAATTTTTCGGGTGCGTCCCGCTGTAATGAACGCGCCTCTTGTGCGTCTGCTGTTCCATGTTATCCCCTCTTAAGTTTATCATCATTATACATTAATAGAACGGTTCAGTTAGCATCACTTTGCTCCATTCATGACCATAAAATCTTCAATAAAACTTTCCGCTTCTTCCTGTGTTGCTCCGCTCACTGTCTTTCGAGCAATAAGACGCTCACGCAGAATGCTTTCTTCAGCAAAGGAATGAATATCTCATTTATATTGTCTTCTGTGAAAGATACTTCAGCCTTTATCACAATCATATTGACAATGAAAGATCATCGAACTATAATGAACAATGTTCAGAAAGGAAGTGACCGTCATCAATACCATTGTCACCTCGCGAGAGGCTATCTTGAAGGGCTGCCGGGACATGGTTTCGGAAACAGGCTTATCCACCGTCAATATGCGCTCAGTTGCGAAGCGCTGCGGCGTGGCGCTGGGTTCGCTTTATAATTATTTTCCCAGCAAGGACGCGCTGATCCTGGCGACCATCGAAAGTGTGTGGGAAGATATTTTTCACATGGAAACCTCCTGCAAAACCGCTTTGCCCTTTGTGGAATACGTCAACTGGATTTTTGAAAGCGTTCGCCGCGGTGCCGGGGAATACCCCAACTTCTTCACGGCCCATTCCCTCAGCTTTGCCAGCGGAGAAAAGGATAAGGCCAGGAATACCATGGAGCACTACTTTTCCCATATGAAGCTGGGAATGATGGAGGCGCTGCATTCCGATCCGGCCGTCAGGAAGGATGCATTTTCCGGTTCTTTTTCGGAATCGGATTTTCTGGATTTTGTATTGATGAATCTGCTGACCTGTCTGATGCAGAAGAAAAGCGACTGCGCTCTGCTGCTGGAGCTGATCCGGCGCGCAATTTATAAGGCATGATAGCCCGCCATGCGGCGGGTTTTCATAGGCTCAAATATGAACAATGTTCAAAATGAAAGGAAGTGTTTTTATGCAGGCAATTTTTGAAACTCTATTCGATATCTTTTATCTCATCACAGTTATCACACTGGGAATTCTGATGATCCGCAAGAACAAGGGGGAAAAACAATACCTTTTGTATGGCATCATGGCGGTAACGCTGGGCTGCGGAGATGCGTTCCATCTGGTACCCAGGGCCATTGCTCTTTGCACCACGGGTCTTGCTGACTATACGGCAGTCCTGGGAATCGGCAAGCTGATAACTTCCATCACCATGACCGTTTTTTATGTACTGCTCTACTATGTTTGGCGCGTCCGCTACAAGGTGTCCGGCATAAATGGCGTTACCGCTGCGGTCTGGGTGCTCTCCCTGTCCCGCATCCTGCTCTGCCTGATGCCGCAGAACGCGTGGGCCAGTGCCAATGCGCCGCTCTCCTGGGGCATTTACCGCAACATCCCGTTCGCGCTACTGGGGCTTTTGATCGTCGTGCTGTTCTACTGCAGCGCCAAAGCAGAAAATGACCGTCCCTTCCGTTTCCTGTGGCTGACGGTGGTGCTGAGCTTTTCCTGCTACATCCCGGTCGTGCTTTTTGCCGACGCTGTGCCCGTCGTGGGAATTCTGATGATACCCAAGACCTGCGCCTATGTCTGGACCGTTTTGATCGGCTATAACGCCATGAAAGGAAGCAAAACAAAATGAAAAAGTATCTGAATTATGCTCTTGGCTATGCCATTGCCGCCATGGCAGGCGGCGTATTCTACCGGGAGTTCACTAAATGGAACGGCTTCACCGGAGTGACAGCCCTGGGGAAGGTGCACGCGCACCTGTTCCTGCTGGGGATGATGGTATTCCTCATCGTGGCGCTTTTTGCAGCGCATAATGATCTGACGAAACAAAAGTCCTTCCGCGCTTTCATGTGCCTGTACAACATTGGTCTGCCGCTGACGGCTGTCATGCTGGTGGTGCGTGGCGTCCCGCAGGTGTTGAATATTGTACTCTCATCTGGTGCCAGTGCGGCCATCTCCGGGATTGCCGGGATCGGGCACATCCTCATCGGAACAGGACTCATCCTGCTTTTGATTTCTTTGAAGAAAACAACAAAAAACTGAAGATGATTTTATGAAAGATTGTTCTCTTCCTGCTGGAGCAAAATCTCGTATTCTTGATTTAGGATGTGGCACACGTAATGCTACTCAAAAGTGGACCTTTCGAAGTGGAAACCCAGATTCTGCGGATCATGTCAAAACTCAGGGACGAAGGGGAACTCATCTCTTCTGGTTTTTCGTCCTTATGTGAATTATCTGCATCAAATTGTGGTAAAATAATGCAAATAACATTTCGACATGGGGGTGAAATAGATCATGCATCAATTTGATTACCGTTTTCTAAAAGGACAGACCGCAGGATCTCTGATCAATATCTCCAACATTATCTATGATCTGCGTGCCAGGGATGATCTGCGAAGAGCTGAAAACGCAAAAGTGTACAAGGCCCTTATGCAGGAAGCGCTTATCGATTCTGTAAAAGGCAGTAATGCGATTGAAGGAATTATTACGACAAGGCAGCGTATCGAAGATATGGCATATGGCAAACAGGAACCGCTGACTCATGATGAGCAGGAAATCCTTGGTTATAAGAATGCCCTGAATGAGATCTATACTGATTACAAAAGCCTTGATATTTCGGAGGATCTCATAAGGCATTTTCATAATCAAATTCTCTCATTCACCTCTACGGATGCAGGACAATACAAGACTCAGAACAACTATGTTCAGGAAAGATATGCAGATGGCACTGTCAAAGTACGCTTCATTCCCGTAGATGCAAAGGATACCCCTGATGCAATGCATCAGCTGATCATGGCCTATTATGAGGCAAAACAAGATTCCTCGATCAGCAGTCTTCTTCTTATATCATGTTTTGTCCTGGACTTCCTGTGTATTCACCCATTTACTGATGGCAACGGAAGAATATCCAGGCTGTTAACAGTACTACTGCTGGAACAATCAGGTTTTGACATTGGCCGGTATGCATCCGTCGAGAACAAGATAGACGATTACAAATCCGGCTACTATGATGCGCTCAAAAAATCCTCAGATGGATGGAACGAGAACGCCTCGGACTATGTTCCGTTCGCGACCTTTATGCTGCAGATACTTTATGCCTGCTACAAGCAGCTTGATGAAAGCTTCCTGACAAATCAGTCAAAAAGAGTCTCCAAACAAAAGAGGATTGAAAACATACTTCTTAATTCGATTGTTCCGATCTCTAAAGAAGACATCCTGCGAAAGGTTCCGGATATCAGCGTTACAACAGTAGAAAGAGTCCTTGGAAATATGCTTCATGAAGGAGCTATAACTAAGATTGGAACCACCCGCGGTGCCAGATACAAAGTCTCTGGAGGTCAAGTTCCTGCCGCCGCAGAGAAAACCGCATACGGACGATAAAAGCCGGTGATACGGTCATCATCTCAGATAAAGAATGGAACTCTTATCCGAAGGCTCTCTTTGAAACGATTGCGGCAAAACCATTCATCTTCGCAGCCTGGCCTGCAAGTGCGCCGGCTTCTGGCTCAGCATTGATCCCCATCAATCGTTCATCAGTATCAAATAAGCGCCGTAGCCCTGAGCTTCCATCTCAGCTTTCGGTATGAAACGCAGGGCTGCGCTGTTGATGCAGTAGCGAACACCGTTTGGAGATTCCGGGTCGTCGGTAAAAATGTGGCCGAGATGGGCGTCGCCCACTCCGCTGCGCACCTCTGTGCGAGCCATGCCGTGGGAGGTGTCCTCTGAATATCGCAAGACACCCTCGTAGATCGGCGCAGAAAAGCTGGGCCAGCCGCAGCTCCCCTGATACTTGTCAGCGGAGCGGAAAAGGGGCTGTCCGGTGCTCACGTCAACATAGATTCCCTCTTCAAAGGTGTCGCAGTATTCGTTCGTGTAGGGCTTCTCCGTATCACCATTCTGGGTTACTGCGTACTGCTCGGCAGTCAGCATTTTTCGAAGCTGCTCCTGTGAGGGCTTTTCATAGCTCTCCTCCGCCGCGATCAGCGCCGCCACATCATCGATTTCATGGACAGGAATATGGCAATAGCCGCCGGCCAGATAGATGACCTCCCGGCCTTCCTCCTTTTTATAAGTTCCGTCAAATCCTTGTCCCGTCATAACGGTATCCTCCTTGCCTGCGGAGGTCGATGTTTCATCTTGCCCTGTTTCGGCGGTGCAGCCCGAAAGCATAAGCGCGCAGATTAACAGGAAAAACAAACACACCAAATCTCCTATAAGCCAATTTTTCACCTTGTGGCTTTTCTTCATGGCGTACACCTCGCTTATGAGCCAATACTTCCTTGGCCCTGTGGATCCAGCAGCTTACAATCCCAAGTGAATGTTCCGCAGATGTTGATACTATGCAATAAGCACTCGATTCCAGAGGTCTGAAAGATCCTTATCAACGCTGGTCTTGGGATTTATGTCCGGATGGAGCTTCTTTGCTATCTTCCGGTACAGCAGCGGCTCTTCTTGTTGACCCAGTTAAGATCCTCTTTGGAATATGCCTTCGCAGGAACGATTTCATAAAGATCAGCACCTGTCAACTCAGCCAGTTCTTGTGCTCTTTTCTTTGTAGTTCCGCTCATTGAAAAATAAATTACCAGTTTCTTCATGTTTCCCATAGCTATTCCCCTTTCTAAATTAAATATCAATTCCGTCTCATTTTCTGGAAATTGTCTCTGATATTCATAAGTGGTCTTTATTCCTGAATCCAGTGACAGCGTTTCTTATCCCAATATCTGTAAAATACTATCGTATATTTGACAGCGCATTCCCGGTGATGCTTCCGAATGAATTCATCAATATGACCTGTGGCAATCCGCCAAAACGCCAACTTTTCCTCCATTCCCAGTATAGTTTGATTTATCCTGTTATGCCACAATTCATCGCAAAGAAAAACCGGAAGCTGTTTTGCTGCCTCCGGCCTTGTGCTTCATCCTCCGATCCAACTGTTGATTTTATTTGCAAACTCCTCGCCTTTCTTCCTGCTATCCTCCTTGATGGAATCCCAGTCTATGTCAGACATTGCCTGGCTCGCCTTCTCTCCGAGATCTTTTCCGGCCTGTTCCGGATCTTCATCTATTGCTTTTTTCAGAGATTCTATCTGTTCCTCCGACAGTCCGTATTTGCCCAGCGCATCCGCAATATTATCCGGAAGGGCTGATATTGCTCCTTCTTTGACTTTCTTCGCGAGCTCCTTCAGCTTCTTCGAAGGAATAACATCTACCATATGGTATTCTTCGTCTGGCATTGCCGTCACCTTATCAGTCGTCGTTCCACCATAAGGCTGCATAAGTGAATCAATGTAACTGTATGTCTTTGGCACGGTGTTCTTCAAATATCCGGCGCATGTCACATACTCGGAGAACGCCTCGGCAAAATACTCCCTTACATCTGATGCGGCATAATCATTCCCGCCCTCGTCAAAGTCTCCGGATTCTGCCGTGAATATCTTATTGAAAGCACTGGTCTGAGAAGTGTTTCCCAGGCATTTCATATCCGCAAAATGTCCCACCTCATGGCACACCGCGCTTGAAGCACAATAATCCGTCAGAAGTATTCTATTCGTATTAGGATCATACACACCTGCAGCAAAGCTCCCCACCGAGATATTGCTGCCGCCATCCTGCCATAATTCCGCAGTAACAGTGGTAAAGTCCGTGATTTCAATAATTCCGCCACAATTTTCATATTGCTTACGGATGGTCTTTGGAATCATGTCATATCTTTCCTCGACCAACTCTGTCATCTTGTCATCCGTCGAATCCGAAATGGGACATGCTGCTTGCGCCGTCAACGGCAAAACAAATGCTGCCGCACATATACACAGTATCGAAATCACATATCTGTCAAACCTGCTCATAGTTTATCCCCATGTATAGTATCTGCCACTTGTGTATATAAGAACATTATCGAAACTGCTTTCATAACAATCCAGCTCACCGCTCATGGTGCTGCCTGCTTTTAATTCGTCATCCGCATCTATTACATAAGTGTAATTATGTCCGACAAGCTGTCCGTTCTTAAAAAAGAGAGCTGACACATTGAAGAACTCAGCAGGTATCGTTCCCGCATTCGTGCAGGTAACTATTACTTTATCGCCCGAAATCGTTGGCTGGACGATAACTGAAGCCGCTGCATCTTCAACATAGCTGCATACGCTTGAGGAAAGCTGTGTCTGATAAGTTGCCGGAGCAGTTCCGTCATACATTTCCATGATCATCTCATCATGGCCTGCCCTTATGACCTCTATGCCTCCTGACTCGGCCCCGACAATATTACCAGCCGCATCATATGCAGTCGTATTTGATGTTACGGTCAACGGCTTATCAGATGTACTCCTTACAATAATGAAATGATACACGCAGAACATGCTCTGATAAGAGTACTCTGCGACGATCTCCACCGGTGATGTCGCGGCATTAACGCGCGTTGCCTGAACAGGTGAAATCATCATAAAAACAACCGATAATACAAAAATAATGCTTACAAGTGACTGTACTTTTTTCTTCATATCATTACCCCCAATCCCAACAAAAAAGCTGCCATTGCGGCAGCCAACATCTACAACTGGCTGTCTTTTAAGGCCCTATAGCTTTGCGTCACTATCTTTCGATAGTTTTGCCTGATGCACATTATTATTACGAGGGTCAGAATATCGACCCACTAATATTATATATAGTTTCAATTGTTGTTTGGTGCCCCGGCAGGACACACATTTATGTGCTGAAGTTTAATACTTGAGCGCAGGTGAAAGCCCAGAAGAAGATAATGATCACGGCCGCCAAAGCATACCCAATGGCCTTTAGCAAATAGTTTTTGCTGGAAATAAATGGAAATTTATGATAGATACCAGTCCAATTCGTAAACAGATCTACTAGAGAAATGCATATTCCAAGTATCGCTATCCTGTTGATCCAGAGTCTTAATCCTGTATCCGGCTTATTGCCTGTCTTGCTTTGCAGAGTTAGCGCAATTGACAACAGCAACACATAGCCGATCACTGCAACTATCATCTTCCAGAATTTTCCTGTCCGGAAGCCGGGGAGCGCCTTTACACAATTCATCTTATGCGCTTGTTTTGAGGTTTGAAACTGAGCTTTCAGTTTTAAGACGCTGCTGTAACGATCTTTCGGGTTGAGTTCGGAAGCTTTATCCGCGATTGCGAGCATTGCCATATCATCCGGGAACATCTGCCTTATCAGAATGCCGAGAGAATAGATGTCGGTCCTCTCATCGACTTTGCCAAAGCCATACTGCTCAGGTGCGGCACTGCCTTTGGTCCCAATCTGTATTGTATCTTTGGTCTCGTTCTCATCAAAGATCTTGGCTGCATCATAGTCAATAATTTTCACGATGCCGTCATCAGTCACCATAATATTTGATGGCTTAAGATCGCGGTGAATTATACTGGGAACAGCTCGATGCAGGAAACTCAGACCGTCGCAGATCTGTGCCAGGTAATCCTTCCTCCGTTCATCAGTTGGGTGATTATTACAAAGAATATATTCCAGTGTGTCACCTGAAATCAACTCTTCGATAACAACAAGGCGCTCGTCTTCTTTCCAAAACGCGCGTATCTTTGGAATATGTATGTCAGAATGCGTCATGAGATATTCAAAAACATCGACATTATAGACATCAAGGATTTTTTTGAAACAGATCCTCCCGGAAATTGTATCCATTACTATGCTTTTGTCATCACCAGCGTAATGGTATAATTCCCTGTAAAATGACTTCTCGCAATCAGCCATTTGATCTGTCATCGCATAGTCCCCCTTGTTCCGTGATGCATGGTTATTATACAACAGAAAGGATACTTCCGTGAGTGACGAAAAGACTACAAGAACCCTGGAACATGAACTCATACAGGTCGACGACAGAAAGTCTCTCAATGAGTACCTTCAAAGTGTAGACAAAACTACTGTCCATACCTCGTTCAGTGAGTATTTCTTCAATCTCGATAAGGTAAAACAGATGTCCGGGAAGGAAATGCGCGATCTCTCCGGGCTTGATCGGTCCTATTTCTATCACATCAAAGACGGAACAAAGAGCCCCGGACGCGATAAGATCATTCTCCTTTGTCTCGCCGCCGGGCTCGATGACGATGAAACACGTCGTGCATTCGAGGCTGCTTCTGTTCCATCATGGTATTCCAAGGACAAGCGTGATGCTGTCATCAGATTCTGTCTTTGTCACCACAAGAGCGTTATTGATACCAATATTCTCCTTGAAGAATACGGCTTTGATCCGCTCGCTTCACACTGGCATACTATTCATGAATAACCCTGGTCCCCCGCTTTCACTTCAGCTTAACCTTGATTGTCTTGATCTCATACGGCATTATTCTGAATGAGATATGCCTGTCATCAAACGTCAGATCATCATCGCAGGTGGCTGCTGTTTCTTCCAGCATATTACATTCTGCGGCGAAAGCAATTTCTTTTCCAAACGATAGCGTGCAATCAGTCCTTCTGTTGTAGTTCTCATAAAGCCTAATGATTACATCATCGCTGTCCTCAGCCTGCTTTACGACTTCGATGACTACGTTCTCAGAATCACATGAAACAAGTGAATATTCCGGTTTGAGTGTTCCGCCCTCATTCTGTTTTATTACTGCTGTAGCAGGGTTATTGAGTACATAAGCCCTCTCTACCGTACCGGCTTTTCTCCAGTCCCCCTCATGAGGAACTATGCTGTATGTGAACTCATGATGTTCCTTATCAGCTTCCGGATTGGGATCTATTGCGGATTTCAGCATTGAAAGTCCTATCACGCCATTCTTTACGCTGCATCCATATTTGCAATCATTGAGGATGCTGACACCGTAATCATCCTCAGAGACATCCAGCCACTTATGCGCGCACACTTCAAATTTTGCAAAGTCCCATGAAGTATTGGCATGCGTCGGTCTCTTCACATTTCCATACTGGATCTCGAATGTAGCCTCACTTGTATGGATGTCAACAGGGTAAAGTGCCCTTAAGAATATCTGGTGTTCCTTCCAGTCGATCTCATTCTTTATATCTATCCTGTCTAGTCCGGCGTACATATAAATGTTCTGTGCAATCACAGAATCAAGGTACTTCCTGACGATCCGGATGCCGCCCCTTACCGGGCCATCCTCAATTACTTCGATGCTCTCGACATCATCGACTTCCCACGACTTCTCCGTATAATAATTATTCAGATCCCATGCGTCAAAATTGTGCGGTCTGTCCTCATAGCTCATTATTACGTTGCCGCATTCGCCCTTCGTCAACAGCTCACGGTCATTTCTCTTATCATAAATGCTCGAGAACTGGCCCTTTTCATTAAGTGCGATCCTGTAGAACATGTTCTCCATAAGAGTGGTGGAGATCACCATGTCACTCTCTGCCATTTCAACATTTGTTTTGCCGACCTTATATGACTTATAGCCCTTGCCCGGAACTCCGTCCGTAACGACAAGAAGTCCGCCCTCCTTAAGTCTTTGTTGGTCGAGCGGCATCCCATCACTGCCATAGACTGCCATGCCCTCCGGAACAACTGCTATTACCGCGTCCGTGAGAGGTCTGTTATTGGGATTGAAAACAACGAGCGAGCCTTCAGGAGCAGCGATCTGACTTGCAAGTCTGTTCAGTCCGGCAGATTCGATCTCGCGTCCTTTCGCCAGTATTCCTTCATATTCCACCCTGGAATCGTCATAGACTTCCTTTATAGATGATCCCGGAAGGATATCGTGGAACTGATTCCTCAGTATGACCTGCCATGAGTCATAAAGATCCTGTTTGGGATATATTGCTCCGGTCAGCTCATTTGCAAGTAAGCTGTACAATTCGCAGTCCTCATAAAGGAACTCCGACCTGCGGTTATACTTTTTATTTCTGGCCATGGATGTATATGTTCCACGATGATACTCAAGGTAAAGTTCACCGGCCCACTTATGCAGTTCCCTGCTGCCATCCACATGTTTTTCCAGAGTATGGAAGAACTCTTCTGACGTGCTCATTTTCGTCTTCGGGCAGCCGGGGATCCCCGCAGCAAGGCGCCTTTGTATTTCCAGCATGTCCCTTGTCGGACCGCCGCCTCCGTCTCCGAAACCGAAACTGCACAATACTTCCCTGTTCAGTTCCTTATTGCTGTACCTGTCCCATGCGCCCTTTATCTGCGATGGGTTGATATACCCGTTATATGTCGTAAAGTGTTCAGTCTCAGCACCATTCTCAACTGCAGCTTTGTGATAGTCCCTTGTCGGTATGAAATGTGTCAGGACCTCCGTCCCATCAATACCTTCCCACATGAAGGTGTCATCAGGCATCTTGTTGAACTCATTCCAGCTTATCTTTGTCGTCATGAAGTATTTCACATCGGATTTCTTCATGATCTGCGGGAGTGCTGCAGAATAACCGAAGACATCGGGCAGCCACAGTATCTCACTGCGCTTTCCGAATTCTTTCATGAAAAACCTCTGGCCGTGCAGGAACTGGCGGACGAGAGATTCTCCTGATGACAGGTTGCAGTCAGCTTCGAGCCACATGCCGCCTTCAGGCTCCCATCTTCCTTCTTTTATCCTGTCTTCTATCCCTGAATATATTTCAGGATGGTCTTCCTTTACATATGAATACAACTGTGGCTGGCTCGACATGAAGATGTACTCAGGATACTCCTTCATCAGTTCCAGCACAGTGGAGAAGCTCCTTGCCGCTTTATCCTTTGTGACAGCAAGCGTCCACATCCATGCGCAGTCGATATGCGTGTGTCCCACGCAATACACTGTCGGAAGGTCTTCTTTTCCACAGTATTTCTTATAGAACTCCTCTGTTATATTGGCCTGTGCTTCATCAATGCTCTTGTAGAACCGCTCTGATCTCTCCTGTCTCATGTCAACAAGATTAAGTGAATCATTGAGCGCTCTGATGATCTTTATATACGCATCGTCATCCTTATCAAGCATCCTTGCGATCTCATAAGGCACATACAGGTCATAGTAGTAGTGCTCGGTCTTTCTATCCAGGATCCTGACCTCGGAATCAAGATACAGGGAGAAGTTCCTGTCGCCCGTAAATGCCGAGAGCACTATCGTATAGACATCGCCCTTCTTAGCATGCTCACTTATGATTGCTTCCCTGTGATTGACATCGAGGCCCTGCGCCGGTTTTCCATTTATGTATATCATGAACTGTGGGTTCGTCGCGTCCCATTCGCCTTCACGGCCGGTCTTCATTGAATAAACGACGCACTTCCCGTCAAACGATTCCGGAATTGTGATCTTCGTCTCGAACCAGTAGTATTCCCTGTGTCCGCCCCAGATCTGTCCTCTCCTATAATCGTCCCAGTCAGACGTATCTATCCCTGCTATGTTGCTGAAACGCTCATCGCTTCTGAGCATCTTGTAATTATCTACAGGCTTCGATTCCGGATATATCAGTTCCGAAATATACTCCAGCAGTTTACCTACCCGTTCCTTAATGAGTACCATATCCGCTCCTTGAAATTTAAGTGTTCTTTGTATAAAAAAGGCAGCCATAAGTGACTGCCTTAACTCTATCATTTCATATTGATTTCGTATATCTTCTTTGGATCCACTTTGAAATTTCTATCCATGTCCATAAGGCCGTTGATCTCCTGCTGGACATCTGTTACCTGTGTGTAACAGTAGCCAACAATATACGTGGTATTCTTTATCGCAGAGGTGAGCCTGTCGAAACGCTTCAGGAATTCCTCTTTGGAACTGACCGTGTTGCCATATCCCCAATCATCTTTTCCTCCGCCTGCAAAAGCTATGCCGCCATATTCGCTTATGATGCCTGTTTATGATGCCTATTGCAACGATATTTATGAATATATGTGATTCCTGCCAAACGTATATTTTGCTCTTGCTTCACACATTTATCACAGTTTCTTCACGGAATTTCGATAGGATTTGGACTGTATTTCATGTAATCTGACAATTAAGAGACAACATTTTCCCAGCGATATATACGAGCAGTTATACACCCATGAGAGGTAATCCTATGAGAAAAAACATTATACGATTCATCGAATCCATATTCCTGTTTGCATTCTTCTTTTCACTTATTTTCAGCAAATACGCATCCGGAACCGTACATGAAATTCTGGGGCTGTTTTTCGGAGCTCTTATTGTCATACATTTGCTCCTGAACAAAGGAATATTCAAAACAATTTCCAGTGGAAGGTTTGTAAGAAAGCCGTTTGTTATCGTTGACATTCTCCTCGGCATATCAGCGATCGGAACACTGGAAGAGTAATAAGCGGTGTAATGTAGAAAAAGCAGGAAGCCTCATTTCGCGACAAATGCCGTAAAATGGGGCTTCTTATTGAAAAATCATTGTTGTCATCAAGTCATCCGGTCTACATCCACAAACCCGATGCTCCGTTTGTCATCAAGTATAAAACAGCTCAGTACCTGATTCTGAAATAGTCCAGATACTCCTTGAACTTATCCTGCGCCGCAAGGCAGGTATCGGTCAGATAGCCTTTTTCGCTGCTCCATTCATGGAGTCCGCGATAATAAAACAGCTTCATATCATCGTCGATGATGAACGGCACAATCCCGTTTCGCAGGCACTCCTTGAACATTATAAGCCGGCCGACGCGACCGTTGCCGTCCTGAAATGGATGTATAGACTCAAAACGGACGTGGAATTCGATGATCTCCTCCAACGTTTTTTCCTTCACCGCGTTGTACTCGGCAAGCAGCTTCCTGATCTCGTCCGCGACCTGCTCCGGCGGAGTGGTTTCCTTGCCTCCCACCTCGTTCGGCATACGTTTGTAATCGCCCACTGCAAACCAGTCAAGGCGTGAATCACTCGTACCGCTTTTCAGCGTCTGATGAAGCTCCTTGATGAATCTCTCTGACAGCGGATACTTCGCCTGTGTGATGATCATATCGATGCACTTGAAGTGGTTCGCCGTCTCGACAATATCGTCCACATTCATCGTGCCGTCCATCGCGCCGATGGTATTCGTTTCAAAGATAAAGCGCGTCTGGTCGTGGGTCAGGCGACTGCCCTCGATGTGGTTGGAGTTGTAGGTCAGCTCGATCTGCAGCTTGTGATAAATGCCGCCGGAGGTCTTTGCCGCCTGCTCCGCCCGTAGAAAGTCGAGCAGCGTTTTGGGCGCATCGGAGTGTTTGTTGCTGCGATCCGGCCTTTCAGCATTATCAGGGACATTCCACGTTTTGCCCGTGAGAAATGCGCCGGGTATTTTGTTCTGGGCGCAGTAATTGCGTACCGTACGCTCTGACATATTCCATTTTTTTGCCGTATCCGCAACAGAAATATAATTCATACCGCACCCTCCTTTGACTTCCTGCTTATTATAGCATGTTAACGGCAAGAAATAAGCTTATTGCGTGCATGTAAATTAAGGTGTTTGCCGATATCGGCGTTACGACAGTTGAAAGAAACCTTGGAAATATGCTTCATAAGGGGGCTATAACTAAAACTGGAACAATTCGCGGTGCCAGACTTCCGTGTCCACTTTTAGATTAGCATCAC
This sequence comes from Lachnospiraceae bacterium, assembly GCA_028706005.1. Classification (GTDB taxonomy): domain Bacteria; phylum Bacillota; class Clostridia; order Lachnospirales; family Lachnospiraceae; genus CAG-791. The sequence goes on along the minus strand of JAQWCI010000027.1, from coordinate 4,916 downwards.
ATCTTACCATTGATGCCTGTCGCCGATTCACAGAGATTATTCATTAACAGCTGCTGCATCTGCCGCAGGATTATTTAGTTTGGTTCGGTAGAACTGAAGAAACAGACTGGTTGTGACAATGGCTGCACAGATATCAGAAATTGGCTCTGCCAACAGGACACAGAAGACGCGAGCGCTGTCATTGCAGTATGCCGCAACTGGTTCAGCCATTGAAGCCGCAAGACTGCTGTTGCCAAGAACTGCCGGCAATATAAAAATCAGAGGAATCAGCAGGATTACTTTTCTGAACAAAGCCATCATCAGGGATCTCTTTGCCTGTCCCAGTGACATAAACGATTGCTGGCAGGCAATCTGCGCACCAAACAGAAGCAGACCGAACATGTAGATTCTGATTGCCCACTTAGCAAAGGACTGTACATCTGGATTGCTGGAGAAGATAGCCGCAAAGTTCTTTGAGAACAGCATGACCAGTCCGCTGACAATGAATGAAGCAGTCAGACATACTTTGAACAGCAGTTTGAAGCACTTCCTGACTCGAGCATAATCCCCTGCGCCAAAGTTATAACTCATGATTGGCTGTGCACCCATGCAGATACCCTGAATTGGATAAGTCAGAAGCTGGGTGAGACTCATCAGGATTGCCATAGAGCTGACTGCAAGAGTGCCTCCATACATCAGCATAGAATTATTAAAGGATATCTGCAGAATAGATTCTGTAGAAGCCATGATGAATGGAGATACACCCAGGGACAGTATTGAAAGAAGAATTTTCATATCTGGCTTTATATACTGTTTTCGCATTTTTATTGTTGAGTCCTGTCCGAACAGGAACTTCAGTACCCATACAGCAGATACACCTTGAGAAATAATGGTAGCCAATGCTGCTCCCTTAACTCCCATATCCAGGGCAAATATAAATATTGGATCCAATATGATATTCAGGATTGCGCCGATTAATACGGTCATCATCCCAATTTTTGCAAAGCCCTGGGTGTTGATATAGTTATTCATGCCTATGGAAATCTGCACAAAGACAGTACCGACAGCATAAATTTTAATGTATGAAAGACCATAATTGATTGTTGAAGCATCTGCACCAAACATATACAGAAGAGGTTCGGCAAACAATAAAACAACGATTGTAATAATGACACCTGAACAGATCAGCGAAGTAAAGGAAGTCATCATGATTTTCTCGGCATCATCCTTATTTTTCTGTCCTAATCTTATAGCTGCCAGAGGTGCACCGCCAGCTCCAAACAGCTGCGTGATTGCCATGATCATTGTGATGATTGGCAAAGCAATAGATAACCCACCTAAGGCCGCAGAACTTTCAGGAAGATGACCGATATAGATTCGATCAACAATGTTATAAAGCAAATTTACAAGCTGGGCAACAATTGCCGGTATAGCAAGTGAAAATAACAATTTTCCTATACTGCCTGTTCCCAGATCTTTTACTGTTGTACGCATGAATAACCTCCCTCAGACACGAAAGGTATTATAGACGAAACAGACCGGAAGAGTAAACAGAAGGTGAAGCGTCTGAACATTATTTACAAGTTTCTCGACTCTTTCATCGAATCGTTCCTGAGGGTATTGTGCACGCCGATCCGTCCTTTTCAGAAAATCTATATACTCCTTCGAAGAGATTCATTCCTCTTCAATCGTTATGTCTTTATTCATATTCGTCTCTGCCTGCTTACATGTCAACTATCTTTTGTCCAGATGCTCGGGCGCAATACTCTTCACCTCTCCTTACTGGTTATGGTTGCCGGACGCGCTTCTTTACCCGCGAATCCGATGACCTGCCCTGTTTCGCGGGTATGCTTGCGTCAGTTATTGTTACCGGACGTGCTTTCTTACCCGCGAATCCGATGGTCTGCCCTGTTTCGCGGGTATGCTTGCGGCAGTCATTGTTACCGGACGTGCTTTCTTACCCGCGAATTCGATGGCCAGCCCCATTTCGCGGGTAAACCCGCAGAAACCTCACTTGCCATACGCGCTTCTTTACCCGCGAATTCGATGGTCTGCCCTGTTTCGCGGGTAAACGAGTTTATCAGACACTTGCCCAGCCTGCTTCTTTACCCGCGAATTCGACGGCCTGCCCTGTTTCGCGGGTAAACCCGCAGAAACCTCACTTGCCATACGTGCTTTCTTACCCGCGAATCCGATGGTCTGCCCTGTTTCGCGGGTAAACCCGCAGAAACCTCACTTGCCAGACTTGTTTTCTTACCCGCGAATTCTTGTATGCTCCGTCACCTGTGGACAACAGCAGAATAGGATTGACAGCACCTGGACCAATCAAAGCCCATCTAGTCTGCCACCTGCCTGTATCCGTCCTCGTGGAGGTCGTTCCCGAAAAGCGCATAAAAAAGGCACCTGCATTCCCGACAGATGCCTTAAATTGATCCTTATATATTTTCTATTACTTTGTAAGTTTTCCTGCCCAGTAATCAGTCTCAAGTCCCTTGCTAACAAGGAAGCCAAAACCTGTGTAACCGTTCTCATCAATGAATTCTGCGAAATCAGTCCCTGCAGGGATCGTGATCTGATGCCTGATTCCTGCTTCTGTGTAATTGACTACAAGCGTTACATCCGGTCTCTTTGAGAGCGCATCAATGACTGTCCTCTGGAAGCTCGACCAGTTCTTTGCCTCTATCTTTACTGTCGCATTTGCTGATGCTTTCGTTATCTTATCTGCTGACTCCCTCAGGAACTGGACATATGCACTGTTCGCTTCAGTCATGCGCATATCAATATTCCCACACTTCTTACATTTGTGGACGAGCTTTGCATCGCTTTCCGCTGTTGCTGCCTCGTCCTCTACCCACTCGTACTCATGGGCGCAGAGCGTGCCTGATGTTGATGAAGTTGTTGTGGTCGCTGCGGCTTCTCTCGGTACTATTTCAACATATTTATCAGGATGCGTGGGATCACATTCATATGTTGTCACCTGGCTGTCTGTGAAAGCCCCGTCCTTACTTGTTCCTGTATCTCATCAAGCACTATAAGTGTTTTCTCCGGTACGATCCGTTCATTCGTAAGTGCCGATATAACCCGTATAATACGTTGTACATCATAGTCAATAAATAAATCCCTGAGTGCCGGATTATTATCACAACTAAGGTATGCCATGTTACTGAATTCATGATTGCCGAATTCTTTAAGTATCCATGTTTTCCCAACCTGACGTGCCCCCTCGAGTACAAGAGGTTTTCTGTTGTTGCTGTTTTTCCATTTAACTAAACTGTTATAAATCGATCTGCGCATTTATGTCACCGCCGTATTCCTGCAATCCTTGTATTTATCACATATTTTACATTACCATTCGGCACAGTTCAGCACTTTTCCAGACGATCTTTGATGAGATTACCACACTTTTCCAGACTATCTTTGATGATAATGCCACACTTTTCTTGACGATCTTTAATGAAATGGTCAATTGAAATCAGAAGTTCCAGTTTGAAAGGGTAACTTCCACATTTATTGGCATTGCGCACGAAATACTCTGGTGAACAAACATTAGAAATGGTAAGCCTTGCACTGTAATCACACTTCCGGTATCCATACGCGCATTTCATTAATGCCACGGTTGTTCCATGTGTAATACGGTATCAGATGGATAATGCAATCCCGTTCTTCCGGGCGTATGTCAGAATAAAGTGCATCATTGTCTGCCGCATCAATTCTCACACCTTCAACATCAATGCCGACCATACCCGAGAGATTGTCCTCATCAAAAAGCTCCGCGTGTGGTGCGGCATTTTTCTTAACTCGAAGTCCCAGCACATCTCCATCATTATCTGCGCCTTCAGCACAGTACACGAGCGGTCCTCTTGCGAACGCACACTTACCGCTGTCGTCGCTGACCTTCGTATTTGCGAAAACTCTTCTGACGCTCATGTCCAGTTCAAGCTCAATTACATCATTTGCAGTGAATGGCCCGTTTATCTGGGCATAGCCCTTTTCCACCAGACAATCAACGGCCTTTCCATTGCGGAGTACCGTTGTGTTGCGGCTCCATCCCGGGATCCTTATCATGAGAGTCATCCTGATTGGCTCGTCTCCTTCAGGCGCAAAACTATATTTGACAGTACCGTCATAGGGATAAGCCGTCTCGACCAAAACTCTGCCTCCCGTCTGACAATTCTGACCTGCACTGAGGCATTTTCCAATATCAAGTTCACCGCAAATATAGAGATTTGCGTACAATTTTCTGTCGTTTGCATCTACTGTCCATGCATATTCTGCGAGCGATGGAATAAGCCTTGCGACATTTGGCGGGCAGCAGGCACACGGAAACCACTGCGGTCTCTCTGCCAGTGCGGCCTTGTGAGATGCACATTCCCCTGAAATACCGGGAAGCGATTCGAGTGGATTTACATAGAAGAATCTCGTCCCATCGAGCTGCATTCCTGACAAAACACCATTGTAAAGTGCTCTCTCCATCGTGTCCGCATACTTGCTGTCGTGATCCATCATGATCATGCGTCTGGCAAAGAATATCAGACCGATCGCGGCGCATGTCTCGGCATAAGCTGTATCATTTGGAAGGTCATAATCCTCAGAGAAAGACTCTCCCTCATACTGAGAGCCGATTCCACCCGTTATGTACATTCTGCGCTTTGTGATGCTCCCCCATAACCTGCGGCAGGCGTTTCTTAGTGAATCATCGTCCGTTGCCATCGCTACATCCGCCATTCCGGAGAAAAGATACACAGCTCTGACAGCGTGTCCTTCCGCATCAGTCTGCTCACGGACAGGTGCGTAACTCAGATTGTATAATGCCGGATTATCGCCTCTCGGCCAGACATCCCAGCCTCTCTTTTCCGCTTCCCTGTCGAAGAATTCAGGATCTGTTCCGCGAACATCCACGAAGTGCCCCGCCAGTTCCAGATAATTGTTGTTTCCTG
>JAQWCI010000026.1:15550-20658 GCA_028706005.1 Lachnospiraceae bacterium | reverse complement strand
ATCAGCCACGTTTTGAACACAGGGGTTTTATGCTCGATTCGTCGAGACATTTCTTCTCCGAGCCGGATGTCATGACGCTTATCGACGCGGCATCTTTCTTCAAGCTAAACCGTTTCCACTGGCATCTCACCGATGACCAGGGGTGGCGCATAGAGATAGATAAATATCCAAGGCTCACGGAAACGGGATCGGTCAGGAGCGGCAGCAGTTTTGGCATTGATGAGCCTCAGACCGGTGAATACAAGGGCTTCTACACCAAAAAACAGATAAGACGAATTGTGCGATTCGCAAAGGACCGCAATATCGAGATCATTCCTGAGATAGAGATCCAGGGGCATGAAACAGCGGCAATTGCGGCATATCCTGAGCTTGGATGCACGGGAATGGCAGTCCCCGTAGAAACTCGCGGAGGCATCTTTGAGAATCTCATATGTGCTGGCAGGGACGAATGTTTTGACTTTATGACTGACGTTCTCGATGAAGTCATGGAACTGTTCCCGTTTGAGGAGATACATATAGGCGGCGATGAGGCGGTCAAGAGTCACTGGCGTGCATGCCCTTACTGTCAGTCAAGGATGCATGAGCTCGGCCTCAGGGATGAGAATGCTCTGCAGCAATGGTTCGAGATACGCATCGCTTCATATCTCAGGACAAAGGGGAAGAAAACAGTTGTATGGAACGATTCACTGCGTGGCAGTAAGTTGCCGGCGGAGGATTTCACTGTCCAGTCATGGATCGGGGATCATGAAGCAATAGCTGATTTCGCGGATCGTGGCGGCAGCATAATAAATTCGGATACCACTGCGTATTATCTGGACTACCCGTATTACCTCTCGGACGCATGGAAAGTCCTGACAAATCCTGTGACGCCTGCGTTCCTGAATGCGGATCAGGCAAAACAAGTTAAGGGTCTTGAGTGTCTTCTGTGGTCGGAGAGAGTGCCGGATCTGCACACGGCGGTAAAACAGCTCTTTCCAAGACTGCCAGCAATGGCAGAGGCTGCGTGGACTGATGAGGGCTCAAGAGATAATGAAACATTCTTTGAAAGATACGAAGGATGTTCGACATTGTTCTCAAAGAGGCGATTGGAAGGCCAGGCTCCGCGCGAGTGGTGGCACATGGATGATAAAACAGCGGCAGCGGACAGAGCGGCATATGAGAAGATGATGGGAACTCCCCAGATGCGTTCGTATGCTGCCAGTGATAATGAACTGATAGGAAAAGAGGAAGAACTTTACGGGCAAAGGTGATATAAGAACAATTGCAGCGGTCGCGTCATGCAAGGCTGTTCGCTGGTTCCTGCGCGTCTCAAAACGCGGGGGCGGAACGGCGCTGCCTGGTAAAGTCGCGATGTTTTTCAAAAAGGATGTTCTTGCCGACGTATCAGAAGGTATGGATATCATTGTAGTGACCGGCACGAACGGCAAAACAACTACAGCCAATATGCTCGAATCAGCATTGACGGAATCAGGGCAGAAGGTTTTGGCCAATAAGTCAGGTGCAAATCTACTGTCAGGTGTGACGGCTGAGTTCTGCTGTGCGGCCGGGGGAACAGGCAAGCCTTCAGGGAAAATCGCTGTCATCGAATGTGATGAGGGTGCGCTCAAGCAGGTAGTTCCGCTGATAAAGCCAAAGGTCATTGTTGTCACTAATCTTTTCCGCGATCAGCTCGACAGATACGGCGAAGTCATGCACACCCTTGAACAGATAAAGACAGGAATAGAAAAGGTGCCTGATGCGGTGCTGTGTCTTAATTCAGGCGATTCGCTTGTTTCGTCCATAGCTCTTGGCGTGAAGAATAAAGTCGTGTATTACGGGCTCGATATGCCTTTTGGAGATCAGAACCCAAGAGTAGTGTCAGATGCGATTCATTGTGTAAGGTGCGGAGCAGAGTATAGATATAATTTTTATACCTATGCGCATCTTGGGGACTTCTACTGCCCGAATTGTGGGTATAAACGGTGCCGCCCGGAAGTCGCAGTCACATCGATCGATCAGATGGATGCGGACGGGACAGATATTCAGCTGGTGGCAGGCGGGGAGGAATATTCAGCGAGAATAGGACTTCCGGCTATCTACAATGTTTACAATGCCGCGGCGGCTGTTGCTGCTTATTATGCTTTTGGCAGTGATGTCGGACAGATGATCGATACATTGTCGAGAATTCATTCGAGTTTTGGCAGAATGGAGACTTTCAAGCCAGGCAGGCAGCCTGTTCAGATGATACTGGTAAAAAATCCCGCAGGGTGTACGCAGACTATAGAGTTTCTGACGAGTCTTGGCAAAGATTATGTGCTGATCCTGGGCCTGAATGACCGCACGGCTGACGGTCACGATATATCGTGGATATGGGACGCTGATTATGAGAAATTTGCGGCTGATCCTCATGTTCTGAAGGTCTATGTGACAGGAGACAGGGCAGAGGATATGCAGCTCCGGCTCAAATATGCTGGTTTGGCTGAAGACAAGATATGCCTGGAGAAGAGAACGGAAAACCTTCTTGAAACCATGAAAACAAGCAGCGCACCAGTATTTGTCATGCCCAATTACACTTCTATGCTGGAACTCAGGAAGCTTCTGAGCGATGCGACCGGAGCCAGGGAATTCTGGGAGAAACAAGAGTGAAAGATTATGCTGATGCATAATCTTTCACTCGACAGGTTTGTAATGCGACAAAGGACAGTCGCATACGCAAAAAACGCTCCGTCATGGAGGTAATAATGGAACTTAAGATCTGTCACCTCTATCCTGAGGTGCTTAATTTATATGGTGACCGCGGCAATATAATCTGCATGCGCAGGAGGCTTGAGTGGCGCGGGATAGGCTGCAGCGTCGATCTTCTACGCATCGGCGAGAAGGCAGACTTCACGCAGTATGACATTTTCTTTATCGGAGGCGGTCAGGATTTCGAACAGGAAGTTTTGCTCGGGGATCTGAGAGACGGCAAAGATAAGAGTCTGATAGCGGCTGTCGAAGACGGCAGGACTTTTCTCACTATCTGTGGCGGATATCAGATGATGGGCCATTATTATGAGACTCATGACGGCGTAAAATGTGAGTTCCTCGGAGCCGTCGATTTTTGCACTGTTGGCGCGGATGTCAGAATGATAGACAATTACTGTTTTAAGCTTGGGGCAGAATCAGGCGGCAGTACAGTAGTCGGATTTGAGAACCACAGCGGCAAAACATATCTGGGAGCCGGAGTGAACCCCCTCGGCAGGGTGATAAAGGGGAATGGAAATAATGGCGAAGATGGGACAGAAGGTGTAAGATACAAGAATGTTTTCGGCTCATACAGTCATGGACCAATACTTCCCAAGAACCCACAGCTTTGCGATGTCATACTTGAGAGCGCGCTTGTAAGAAAGTATGGGAAGGCAGAACTTGAGCCACTGACTGACAGTTTTGAAGTGCAGGCTCATGACGCTGTATATAAGATGATAACAGGCGCATGATCCATGGCTACAGTTTTATTCAGTATGAGGATAGTAAATGCGAATCTGGCAAAACAGTTTCTGGTATAAATTCCTTAAGGCAATAGGGGGGATCGCGGTCGTGGCGGCTGTGGTCTATCTTGTGTGGCAGGCATTCGGACAGATGCTTCCAGATCTGATCCCGCTTCTCAAGGAAGGCAACAGTGAGAAGATCGCTGCCTATCTCGAGGAAGAAGGAGCATGGACAGGGATGCTGTGCGTATTCGTGCTTGCGTTCCTGCAGGTCGTGTCAATATTAATGCCGGGAATGCCTATTCAGGTAGCAGCAGGCGCCATTTACGGATGGTGGAAGGGTTTTATCATTTGTTTTCTCGGATATTGGATGGCAAATCTTGCCGTATTCATGTTTGCAAGGAAAGTTAATAACAGAATGCTGGAGAAGGTATCAAGCGGCAAGAAAACGGCCTGGCTTATGGAGAAGCTCAATTCAACGCAGCCGGGGTTTGTCATAGGAATTGCATGTCTCCTTCCGGGAATTCCGAATGGAATTGTGCCTTATATCGCGGCCCGCTCACGCATACGTTTCTGGGAGTTCGCGGAGGCTGTGGCTGTAGGGTGCTGGATACCGATTTTCTGTTTCTGTCTGACAGGGCGTTTTCTGCTACAGGGAAAATATGTTTACGGCGTAGTGGTCATAATCATTCAGATAGTGATAATAGTTGTGGTAATACTGAAACGCGACTGGTTTTTGTCAAGAATTGAGGCCAGCGAGAAACGCAAGAAGAAAGAGTACAAAGAACTGTGATTCAGTCTTTGATCTGCTGACTGTGCATAATATCTCTGACAGCCTGGAGCAGATCTGGCTTGAGTTCCTGGATGCTCTTTGGCTCCTTGAACAGAATTGCGCTGTAGCAGGTCGAACCTATGAGTTCTACGATCATGAATATCATTACTTCCGGATCGCGGTATTTCACATCAGATCCATCGAGAGCATCATTGACGAGCGCGGAATAATCTATAGCTTCCGGATCAACAGAAGATGTCAGGTCATGCTTGAAGATGCCCCAACTAAGGTTTTTGGATATAAAGCGGACAAGTGACGGATCCGCTGTGAACTGATCTATTACATTTGAAATCAGAGCAACTATCTTGTCTTCAACACTTACCAGTGTCTTATCTTTTTCCACAGCGGCTTTGGCCGTGAGGAATATCTGCCCGGCGCGATGCGCGACCAGGAAATTCCTGAGATCATACTTGTCAGAAAAATAAAGGTAGAAAGTGCCTTTGGCTACTTTTGCCTTTGATGAAATATCAGCAATTGATGTCTTGTTAATGCCCTGTTTTGTGAACAGATCAAAAGCGGCGCTGAGCAGGGCGTCTTTTTTTTCTTTCTTATTCTGTTCGGCTTTTCCGCCAAGTTTCATGGAGCAAACCCTTTCAGTTGTTGTAAGCGGAACACCACAACCATTAGCATCGGGTGGAGGGGTTCCGCCTATAGCAACCTTCTTATATGCACAACCCATACTGTATTGCACTGCTATACAAGATTATTAGCACAGGCCATCCCGGAAATCAAGCGCGCGGCGCGGCGGCGGGCGCCGCCAGATCAGGCATAAACTCGTGAAAGTTAAGCACAGCGCCCGTAAACAAGCCATCAGTGCTTAACTTTCCGGC
>JAQWCI010000026.1:3434-15450 GCA_028706005.1 Lachnospiraceae bacterium | reverse complement strand
AAAGTTAAGCACAGCGCCCGTAAACAAGCCATCAGTGCTTAACTTTCCGGCTGAGCACCCGTAAACTCCCGGAAATGTAACAAATCCTGAAAATTGTATAACAAACGGACCAGAATTTTATACATATTTTATTGACCAATGGTCATATATGTGATAAAACTTCTCTCGGACTTGAAATAAATGACCAAGAGTCATAAATGGTCTGCCAATGGGTCATAAACAAGTCAGAAATGAACAGGAAGGGTCTGGTCAGGAATGAATAAGATAGCACATGGAATTGTAAAGATGAGGTATGTGATCCTGGTGGTAGCTGTGGCGTTATTGATACCGGCGGCAATCATGTATTCCAAAACAAAGGTCAACTACGATATGCTCTCGTATCTGCCGCAAAACATCGACACGATGAAAGGGCAGAATATCCTTGTTGATGACTTTGGCAGCGGCGCGTTCTCTGAGATTGTTGTAAAGGGCATGACAGAGAAAGAAGTGTCAGATCTTAAGGCTAAAGTCGAGGATGTCGAGCATGTAAAGAGCGTTCTCTGGTATGACAGCTTCATGGATCTCTCGATTCCCATGGAAGTTTTGCCGGATGAGATATATGAGACATTTAACAACCCTGACAAGGATGCGACGATGATGTTCATTATTTATGATGACACATCTTCGTCGGACAACACTATTCAGGCTGTCAGGGACATAAGAAAAATCTGCGATAACAGATGTTTTATCGCAGGCATGACACCGGTCGTAGTTGATACGCAGGATCTTGCAGATAAGGAAGCACCGATATACGTGATGCTCGCCGTTGTTCTGGCGCTGGTCGTACTGATGCTGTCGATGGACTCGTTCATTGTTCCGATCCTGTTCCTTGTGAGTATCGGGATGGCAATCATGTATAACCTTGGCACGAACATGATATTCGGGTCAATCTCATACGTGACGAAAGCCCTGGCCGCAGTCCTGCAGCTGGGCGTGACACTGGATTATTCAATCTTCCTGTGGCACAGCTACGAAGAGGAGCTCGAAAAGTGTGATGACCGGAATGACGCGATGGCGAATGCAATATCAGCTACATTCTCATCGGTCATAGGCAGCTCAATCACAACAATTGCAGGATTTATAGCACTGTGCTTTATGAGCTTCACGCTTGGGCTTGATATCGGACTTGTCATGTCGAAGGGCGTTCTCTTCGGAGTACTCGGCTGCATCACGATCCTTCCATCACTGATACTTGTTTTTGATAAGCTCCTGCTCAAAACAAGACACAGAGCGCTCATACCTGAATTCAAGGGAATTGGCAAGTTCTCGCTGAAGCACTACAAGCTCTTTCTTGTGCTGTTTCTGGTGACGTTGATTCCATCAATATATGGCAATCAGCATGTAAAGGTTTACTACAATCTTGATCAATCGCTTCCGAAGACACTTAACAGCATTGTGTCGAATGAGGAACTCAGGAATGACTTCGATATGAGCACGAACCACATGCTGATGGTGAGTTCGAGTCTTCCGGATAAGGAAGTAAAGAGCCTCAGCTCTGAGATCGGAAAGCTTGACGGGGTGAAATATGTTCTTGGACTCAATACGATCAAGGGCGCCGGCATACCGGAGGAAATGATTCCTGATGAACTTAAGAGCTCTCTCGAAAACGGTGACTGGCAGATCTTGCTGATAGGTTCAAAGTACGCAGTTGCCAGTGATGAAGTCGGCACTCAGTGCGATGACATCGAAGCACTTGCCAAGAAGTATGACAGCACATCAATGCTGGTTGGTGAAGCGCCCGGCACGAGAGATCTTATAAAGATCACGAATAAAGATTTCACGACAGTATCGGCTGTTTCCATAGGTGTCATTTTCGTGATCATAATGCTTGTTTTCCGCTCGATATCACTTCCTTTCATTCTCGTGGCAGTCATCGAAGTCGGAATATTGCTCAATATGTCGATACCTTTTTACATGGGGACGTCGCTTGCATTTATAGCAAATATAGTCATCGGCACTGTCCAGCTGGGATCGACTGTCGACTACGCAATACTGATGACAACGCGTTATCTGCGTGAACGCAGGGAGAACGGCAAGAGCAAGTACGAGGCGGTCAGGATAGCAGATTTTACTTCGTCAAAATCAATTTTTGTCAGTGCGCTTTCATTCTTTGCGGCAACTTTCGGAGTGGGCCTGTACTCGACAATAGACATGATAAGTTCACTGTGTGTTCTGATGGCACGTGGCGCAATCATCAGCATGATAGTGGTCATATTTGTTTTGCCGGCCTTCCTGTATGTGTTCGATCCGATAATTCTGAAGACGACGCTTCCGCCGAGAGGCGCGCAGATGGCTAAGGTAAAGGCAAAAATCGCGGAGAAGAAACAGAGCAACTGAGAAATCAAAACAAATTCAGATGGCAGCGATGTGTGGATGCGGATGCGTGGATGCTCGCAAATGGCGCATTACTTTTGGAGGATATTATGAAAAAATGGAATCTTGTAGTTGGTAAGAAGAATAAAACAAAGGTCTTATGTGTTTTGCTTGCAGTGACAATGGCCTTTTCTACAGTGGCCTGCGGCAAAACATCAGGCACGGGAAGTTCTGCGGCGACTACGCAGGCGGCTTCAGCCGATGCGGCGACATCAGATGGGCAGGATGCTTCTGACAGCGGAGACAGTGCGCTGCTTGCGGAAGCAATGTCACAGGTCGCTGAGTCGCACAGCAGTACGGATGGCAAAGATGAGACTGTTTATGTAATCACAGATGGGAACGGCACGAAGAAGCAGGTCATCGTGAGCGACTGGCTCAAGAATAAGGACGGCTCTGCTCAGATCGATGATAAGACAGACCTCAGCGACATCGAGAACGTCAAAGGCTATGGCTACTACACAATGAACGATGACGGAACGATCACCTGGGACGCGGAGAGTTCAGATATTTATTATCAGGGGACGACAGACAAATCGCTTCCTGTCGATGTGAAGATCACATATTGGCTTGACGGTAATGAGATAGCGCCTGATGACCTCGCAGGCAAGAGCGGTCATGTGAAGATACGTTTTGACTATACGAATAACCAGACAGAGACCGTAAAGATCGACGGCAAAGACACAGAGATAAAGGTACCTTTTACGATGGTGAGCGGCATGATACTGCCGACATCCAAGTTCAGCAACATTACTGTTACAAACGGCAAGGAAATTTCAGAGGGTGACAATGATATAGTTGCCGGCCTTGCTTTTCCGGGACTGAAGGAATCACTTGACTGGGACAACATGAAGTCAAAGGCCACAGATGACGATGCAAAGAAGAAGCTCGATGACATCAACATCCCGGAATATTTTGAGGTGGAAGCGGATACAACGGATTTTGAGCTCGACACTACTATGACAATGGCATCGACTCAGCTCTTTTCAGGAATCACAAGTTCTGATGATAACGCAGTAGAAACAGCATCGATCTCCAATCAGATGGATGACCTGACGAGTGGTATGGATGAGCTTATAGATGGCGGGCAGTCGCTGAAGGATGGCACTTCAGACCTTAAGGACGGTGCTGACAAACTAGTTGATGGCGGCACAACGCTTAAGGATGGCACAGCCGACCTGAAGAGCGGATCTGACGATCTCATGAGCGGCGCCAAAACACTTGCGGACGGCACGGATTCTCTTAAGAGCGGAGTTGATGACCTGAAGAGCGGAACATCGACACTTGCTTCAAGTTCCATCACTCTCGATAATGGTGTGTCGTCTCTTGACAGCGGCGCTTCAAGTCTGCAATCAGGTGCTGCAAGTCTTCAGTCAGGCGCCGCGAGCCTTCAGTCGGGAGCAGGGTCTGTAGCAACCGGTGCTTCATCTCTTGATGCAGGAATTGGTGAGCTTCAAAGCAAGATTCCGGCTCTTACGAGCGGTGTGAGTGAGCTGGTGACCGGTGCGAAAGCTCTTGATGCAGGCGCAGATTCGCTGGTGGCAGGAGTAAGCAAGTTGTCCGCCGGGATCGACGGGGTGCAGAGCACATTCGACACGACAATGACACAATTGATTTCCAGTGTCGATTCATCCAAGTCAGGAGTTGATGTAATGGTAACGACCGCGAACAGCCTGGTGACAGAACTTGGAAATTATGAGACTGTTGATGGTAATGGATTAGTCAAAAACAGTGACACCAAGACAATGACCGATGAAGAGAAAGCAAAGATGCAGGGCACAATTACAGCGCTTCAGACTGCTAACCAGGCAGATATTGAGACTCTAGCCAGCGCAAAGTTACAGATGTCGACTCTTCAGAGCCAGTATGATGAACTTGTCAATGCGTACAACACAGCATCTGGTAGTACATATGATCCGCTGAACGGAAACACATCACCGGAAATATCTGTGACGGAAGACGATACTTCAGATAATTCAAATGCTTCAAACGGTGTTTCCGTACAAACAGAGAGCAATGATGGCGATACTTCTACAAGTGCAGATGCAGATGATACTTCTGCTGACGGCGCAGGCACAGGCGAGTCCAATTCAGGTGCAGGCTCGACAGGTGCAGGCGAGTCTGATGGTGCGAGTACAGGCAAGTCAGATAGCGCCAGTACAGGTGAGACAGACGGTGCCAGTACAGGCACAGGTGAGTCAGATGGTGCCAGTACAGGCAAGTCAGATGGCGCAGGCACAGGAAGCACCGCTGGCACAGATTCAGACGATGCTGATGACACTGATATATCTGCAACAGGGGAAAGCGCTGACGAGCTTGAAGAGGACGCAGCTGATGATCTGGATACAGAAGAGCTCGAAGACGGTGAAGGGCAGGTAGTAAAGGCAAAGGTAGTGGTGATGAAAGCTGCTGCCCCTGATCTGACGGCAATGAAGTCCAGTATCGACGCGCTTGCAGGATCAATAAGCAGTCTTAAGTCAACTATAGACAGTCTGGGTGATCCGTCCAAGAAAGCGACAGAGCTTAATAAACTTGCGGGCGCAGTAGATAAACTTACTACCGGTGATGATTCTGCAACGCAGCAGAATAAGACTATCAAGTACAATTACATCAAGGGGCTGGCAGGCTCACTGCAAAGCGGACTTACAAGGCTTCAAAGTGGTATGACTACCCTTTCTGCTTCACTGACTGCTTTCAAGACAGCAATGGATGACAAGGCATTTGCAGGCCTGAAGGACGGCGTAAACAATCTTACCACAGGCGCTGCAGGTCTCAAGATCGGAACATCGAATCTTGTAGCTGGTGTAACTAAGCTCGCTGGAAGTGCGGGCACGCTTGTGACAGGAGTTAATGAACTTAAGAGCGGATCTACGCAACTGGCATCAGGAACAAGTCAGCTCAAGTCCGGCACTGATACACTCAAGGCCGGGACTGATACTCTTAAATCCGGAACAGATTCACTCAAGTCCGGAACATCAGAACTCAAGTCAGGAACAAGTGAGCTTGTTTCAGGCACGAGCAGTCTCGACAGCGGAGCCGCCTCGCTTCAGTCAGGCACGGATGACCTTAAGAACGGAGCTCATGACCTTTATGACGGAACAGTGACACTCGATTCTGGTGTTACAGATCTTGATTCAGGAGCTCATGATCTGCTCGACGGGATGACAACACTTGCAGATGGGACAGGTACACTTGATTCAGGAACGCAGGATCTTCTTGATGGCATCAATAAACTCAATGACGAAGGCATAAAGAAGATAACAGAACTCTTCGGTGATAACGCATCGGACGTGATCGACCGCCTGAAAGCTGTCGAAGATGCAGGCAAGGATTACAACATATTCTCAGAAGCACTTGATTACACGACGGACGATGGAAGTCAGGCGAACTCAGTCAAATTTATTTTCAAGACTGACGCGATAAAGGTGGACGACTGACTGATAAATGCTGACCAGGCTCCTCCCGGGAGACCCCGGCCGCCGAAACTTAGCATGAAAGCAAGTTTAAGAGCTCTGTGCTAAGATTTACGCTAAACTTGGCTCCGCCCGGGAGGCTCCTCCCGTAAGGCTCCGCCCGGTGGCGTGAATGTGTGCAATGCGTGAAATGCGTGAAATGACCAGCAAGACTTATTAAGCCGCTTCCCGAACATCGGGAGCGGCTTTTATGGTACAATCATTGCGAAATATTTGTGCGGGGCAAAACCCCACTGACGTTAGTATTAGACGGAGGCATGGAGGCAAGCATGGATTATCCGTTTGACAGCGATGAGCTGCTCAGAAAATCAAAGAAGACAAAAAGGGAGCTGCTCGCAGACGGCACGCAGCGCATTCATAAGAAAATCGCGGTGCTGGGCGGCTCGACGACTCATGACATAATAAGAATGCTCGAGATATTCCTGCTGCAGCAGGGAATCGAGCCGGAATTCTACGAGTCTGAATATGCAAGATATTATGAGGATGCGATGTTCGGGAACGGGGAGCTTGATGGCTTCAGACCGGACATAATTTATATCCACACGACGTACAGAAACCTCAGGACGCTCCCGACAATGAAGATGAGCAGGGAAGAAGTCGCCACGCTCACAGAAGGCACATATGCAAGTTTTGCCGGAATGTGGGAGGCACTTCAAAACAAGTTCCACTGCCCGATAATACAGAATAACTTTGAATATCCAATGTACAGACTGCAGGGAAACAGGGATGCCTGGGATTACAGGGGACGTGTGCGTTTTGTGTCGCGTCTCAACGAGAGGTTTGCTGAATATGCGGATGAGCATGAGAGCTTCTATATAAATGACATCAATTACCTGTCGGCGTCATATGGACTGGATTCATGGAACGATGACGCATTCTGGAACATGTATAAATACGCGCTTTCGATGCAGGCGATACCTGTACTGTCGTGGAGCGTCGCCAATATCATCAAGTCGATTTACGGGCGGAACAAGAAAGCTCTTGTTCTTGATCTCGATAACACATTGTGGGGCGGCATAGTCGGAGATGACGGTGTTGACGCACTCGAAATAGGAGAAGAGACGGCAGCAGGCGAAACATTCCGCGAGTTTCAGAAGTATCTTAAGGAACAGAAAGATATTGGTGTCCTGCTCACAGTAGATTCCAAAAATGACGAGAAGAATGCGCTCGACGGACTGAATCATCCGGAAGGAATTCTGAGGCCTGACGATTTTGCCGATATAAGGGCGAACTGGGATCCGAAGAGCGTGAATTTTGTGAACATAGCAAAGGATCTGAACATACTCCCGGAATCAATGGTCTTTGTCGATGACAATCCTGCGGAGCGTGAGATCATAAAGCAGCAGGTCCCGGGAGCGACAGTGCCGGAGATGACAACGCCGGAGAACTTTATCAGAGTGCTCGACAAGGCGGGATTCTTCGAGGTGACGACTTTTTCAGAGGACGACGCCAGGCGCAATGAAATGTACCGGGCGAACGCCGAGAGGAAAAACTCCGAAAACAGTTTTGCCGATTATGGCGAATACCTTAAGTCGCTCGAAATGAAGGCTGAAATAAAGCCGTTTGAGCCGCTTTACTATCAGCGGATCACACAGCTCACGAACAAGAGCAATCAATTCAATCTGACGACTAAGCGCTACAGCGAAGAAGAAATTGCGATAGCGGCCGAGGACGAGGACACTATAACTCTTTACGGACGGTTGACTGACAGGTTCGGTGACAATGGTATCGTATCGCTCCTGGTAGGAAGCATTGCCATGACTGTTACGGATGACCCGAAAGCAATGGCTGCGAACGGCGGGAAACCGGTATCTCTGGGGCGCAGAGCTCTGCTCATAGACCTATGGCTCATGAGCTGCCGTGTCTTGAAACGGGGCATGGAATACGCTATGATGGATAAGTTAATCAGAACGTGCCGTGAGTACCATGTTCAGGAGATTTACGGCTACTATTTTCCAACGGCCAAGAACGCAATGGTGAAGGATTTTTATCAGGATATGGGTTTCACAAAGCTATCTGAAGACAAGACCGGCAAAACATCCTGGAAGTTCGTTATTCCGGCAGCTTATACGATGAAAAACAAATACATTGAAATTCTGAAATAGAAGAGACGATAAGTGCAGTAACAGATACTGCGCATAGCGCCATGATTGAACTTTTGCAGTTGCTATAGAAGTTGCACCAAAATACAGAGGGAGCCCTTTGAAGGCTCCGGAGAAGCCATGTCGTTTTCGTCAATGTTGTTCCTGTGGGTATTCTTTCCGATCGTTCTGGTGATCGGGTATCTGTGCCGCAGACCCAAAATTCAGAATGTGTTTCTGCTCATCGCGAGCCTTATTTTCTATGCCTGGGGGGACATACATTATTTTCCTCTGCTCATAGTACTGATCCTTGCAAATTACCTGCTCGGTCTTGCAATAGAACATTTCAGTGACAGAGCAACTCTGTCAAAACTCATGATGGCGCTTTCCATCGTCGTCAATCTGGGAGCTCTCGGCTATTATAAATACGCAAATTTCTTCCTGAATACTCTTGATAAGCTCCTTCCGGGAGTGACGCTGCCGCGCGTTTCGCTCGCTCTTCCGCTGGGAATATCATTCCTTGTATTTCAGGCAATGACATACACGATCGACCTTTACAGAGGGCGCTTCAAGGCACAGAAGAACGCACTTGACTTCGCTCTTTATATGGCGTTCTTCCCGAGAATGAGCTCGGGTCCCATAATACGTTACGTTGAGTTCGGTGATCAGCTCAGCAACAGGATCTGCGCGTCGAGGCAGCAATTTGCCGGGGGACTCAGGAGACTTATATACGGCCTCGGCAAGAAAGTAATCATTGCTGACATACTCGGAATTGCGGCCGACAGGATCTTTGCCATGGATATATCAGGGGTGAACGGCGCGGCGGCATGGGCCGGCGCGATATTCTACACACTCCAGCTTTATTATGATTTCTCGGGTTACACAGATTCTGCCATTGGTATTGCCCAGATGTTCGGCTTCAAATTCCCCGAGAACTTCGATTACCCGTATCTGAGCAAATCAGTCACAGAATTCTGGCGACGCTGGCACATGACGCTGGGGACCTGGTTCCGCGAATACCTGTACATCCCGCTCGGTGGAAACCGAAAGGGAAAGATCCGCACATATGTGAACCTGTTCATAGTCTTCGCGATGACGGGCCTCTGGCATGGAGCAAGCTGGAACTTTGTCGGGTGGGGCGTTTACAACGCATTCTTCATCATAATTGAGAGAATGGGCCTCAAGAAGAAAGTCCTTGATAAACATGTAGTGATCGGACATATATATGGCATCCTGACATTTGTGGTTGGCTGGGTATTCTTCAGAGCTGATTCAATAGGGCAGGGCTTCAAACTCGTGAAGAGAATGTTTTGCCCGTGGCTGTATGCGGACGTCAATTCGCGTATAGGAACGATGATTTCAACGCAGAGCTGGATTGCCTGCATTCTCGGAATCCTCGGAGCCGGCGTGCTCGCTGAACTCTTCAAAACAAGAAGCCTGCAGCCTGTAGCGGCAAAGTGGAAGAACAGTATACCGGAAGCAGTTTTCCTCGCGGCGATGTTGTTTGTTGTTTTCGTGCTGACGGCGAGCGGGAGTTACAACGCGTTTATTTATACAAGGTTCTGAGTCACACAGTTGGGAAACAACCTTGCTGCTAAGGCGAAGATTAAGGGAGTAAATGAAAAAATCAGTTCAGATCATTTACATTTGCATATTCGTGGTTTTTCTCGCGGCACCGGTGCTGTTCTTTAAGCTCGGGGGCAGTAAGCTTGTGGATTCCAGCAATTCTGAGAACCGTACGCTATCTGAGATGCCGTCGCTTGAGATGTCCAGGGAGAGCATAGAGGGTTTTGCCGACTCGTTCGAGAGCTTTTTCAATGATCACCTGCCATTCAGGAACCAGCTGGTCACGCTCGGGGGCCTTGCGGACTATGATGTTTTCCATGATACGAATTCGGACAGCGTAATAATCGGCAAGAAAGGGTGGCTCTTTTATAAGGGGTCACAGATAAACGGCGAAGATCCGGTCGCGGATTATGAGGGAACGAATCTCTTTACTGTTGACGAACTCGAGCAGATAGCGGCCAATATGACACAGATGAAGGCTGATCTTGAGGCGAACGGTGTTAAGAAATTTGTCATCATGATCTGCCCTAACAAGGAGAGAGTCTATTCGGAGTACATGCCTGACTCATATGGCGAGCTCACAGAATACGGACGCATGGAGCAGGTTGTCGATTATCTGGAGCAGAACACGGACATCGCCATTGTCTGCCCGTATGACACGATAATGACATATAAGGAAGAGCATCCGGACGAACAGCTTTATTTCAAGTATGACACGCACTGGAATAACGAGGGCGCATTCCTGGGAGCGTATGATCTTTACAAAGCGCTTTATGTAGAGGATATGCCTTCGCTTGATCAGCTCGGCAAGGAAGACGGCTCGGTACCGACATATGATCTGGCGCGCCTCATCCATCTCGGGAATGTGCTTAATAATGATCCGGCACCTATACTTAAGGGCTACACGCTTCATTCTGTGGATGAAACAAGAAACGACGACAATACAGTGTTCAGTTTCAACAATCCCAATAAAGATGGAATTGACAGCAATCTCATGATAATAGGGGATTCGTTCTCATCGCTGATGTCTCCTTTCCTCGGATATAATTACAATCATCTGTACACGACATTCTATTACAGATATTCATATGCAGATCTTGAGAGGGAACAGCCGGATACTGTGGTGTATGAGGTTGTCGAGCGTTACATAAACAACATGTCGAAGTTCTCTGTAGAGGACGGACTTTCGATGTATGACTGAAATGAATCAGGGAGGTCTTTCATGACAAGAGGCGAAATATTCAATAAGCTCACAGGTGTATTCCGCGATGTTTTCGATGACGAAACAATAACAATAGGCGAGGAAACTACAGCAGCGGACATTGACGGCTGGGATTCGCTGGAGCACATAAATCTTATTGCAGCAGCCGAGGAAGAATTCGGAGTGAAGTTTTCTATGGGTGAGGTCGTGACTCTTAAGAATGTCGGACAGATGGTGGATCTCATTTCAAAGAAACTGTCAGCATAACATGGAGATCACATCCTTTTATTTTCTTTGCTTCTATGCATTGATACTGCCTGTCTATTACATAGTGCCACGCAAGGCACAATGGGTCATTCTGCTTGCCTCGAGTTTTGCCTTTTATGTGTTTGCAGGCGGGAACAAATGGCTGATCCTGTGGCCGGTCTCGGCAATCGCGGTAACATATATCTGCACAAGATGCATGGGAGAAACATCATCAGCGCTCCCCGGCATCAGAAGGACCTCGATGATCTTCTGTGTCACGATCCTGATCGGTTCGCTTGCCGTTCTCAAATACATGAAGTTCGGCGGCGGAGTCGCGATTCCGCTCGGCATTTCTTACTACACGTTTATTCTGACTGGCTACGCGTTCGATGTATATAACGGGATAGCGCCACTCGAGAAGAACCCGGCAAAACTCGCACTTTACGGCCTTTTCTTTCCAACTGTCGTATCCGGTCCCATAGTGATATACAGAAATGACGGCGCACAGTATTTTGCAGGACACAGTTTTGACTATAATAAAGTTACAAAAGGACTGCAGCGCATGGTCTGGGGCTTCTTTAAAAAGCTCGTGATCTCAGAGCGCGCCGCGGTCATGGCAAACACGATCTTTGACAATTACACACAGTACCGGGGCGCGTGGATCTGGATCGGCGCAGTCATGTTCACGATTCAGCTTTATACGGACTTTTCGGGTTGTATGGATATAGTCATGGGCGTAGCTGAGACCTTTGGATTTAAGCTGCCGGAAAACTTCAGACAGCCCTTCTTCTCAAAGAGTATTTCTGAGTACTGGCGCCGCTGGCACATAACGCTCGGCGTCTGGATGAAAGATTATGTTTTCTATCCTCTCCTCAGATCCGGGCTTTTCATGAACATGAGCCGCAATATGAAGAAAAAGCTCGGCAAGAAGGCCGGAAAACAGATCACGACATTCACGGCAATGTTTATTCTGTGGGGCGCGATAGGTCTGTGGCACGGCGGAGATATCAAATATGTGATCGGCTCAGGTCTCCTGCACT
>JAQWCI010000026.1:0-3424 GCA_028706005.1 Lachnospiraceae bacterium | reverse complement strand
GGCGAGGTGACGCTTCCTTTCTGGAAACGGCTACTACCGGCCATGCATATAAAGATGGAGGGGCGCGGGGCTGATCTGTTTCGGATCATCAGGACATTCTTCCTCGTAAACATTGGCAATACATTTTTCAGAGCATCTTCGGCGGGGGATGCGGTCCATATGCTGGGGCGTGCATTCACGACATTCAATCCACAGGTCATGTTCAGCGGAGCTTTCCTGTCGCTGGGACTTGACTGGACTGAGTTCACGATATTCGTAGTTTCAGTTGTGATCCTGTTCGTGGTGTCGGTTCTTGAAGTGACACCTGTGAAGTCGCGTATTGCTGCGGCGGCAGCAGGTGAGGCAGTTACGGCCTGCGGTGGCAAAAGTGTGTCAGCAGACGGGAGCTCAGGCGGCACGATAATGACTGTACGCGACAGAATTGCGCGTCACCGCATAGTCACACGCTGGCTCATATGGTTCGCACTTCTGTTCTTCGTCATCATATTTGGAGAATATGGTCCGGGCTATGATTCGAGTGCATTTATATATGCCGGGTTCTGAGGTATCATGTGAGTGGCAGATAGTTTTTTGCAATAAGATCATCTGCGTCAAAACAGGATTTTATTTGTGATGTAAAGGAGAAACAAGTGGATAAGATAGCGGTCCTGATTCCATGTTATAACGAGGCACAGACAATATCAAAAGTCGTGAGCGACGCGAGAAAAGCGTTGCCGGAGGCCGTTATATATGTATATGACAACAATTCTACCGATGACACAATAAAGCTGGCCACAAAGGCCGGAGCGGTGGTCAGGAAGGAATACCTTCAGGGAAAGGGAAATGTCATAAGACGCATGTTCCGCGAGATAGATGCCCGGTGTTACGTCATGGTCGATGGTGATGACACATACCCTATGGAATCAGCGCCGGAGATGGTGGAAAAGGTGCTTGGACACAACGCTGACATGGTGGTCGGAGACAGGCTCTCATCAACATATTTTACGGAAAATAAAAGACCCTTCCACAATACAGGCAACTCTGTTGTCCGTTCAGCAATAAACAGGCTTTTCAACTGCAATATCCGCGATATCATGACGGGTTTTCGCGCATTCAGCTATGATTTTGTCAAAACATTTCCTGTCCTGTCACATGGTTTTGAGATCGAGACGGAGATGACGATCCACGCTGTTTACAATAATATGCAGATCGAAAACGTGATAATAGAGTATCGCGACCGTCCGGAAGGGAGCTCGTCGAAACTCAACACATTTGCGGATGGTTTCAGGGTACTTGGTACTATATTTAATCTTTACCGCAACTACAGACCGATGCAGTTCTTCGGCTTTTTCTCGATTCTTCTCGCTGTTGTTTCGCTGATTTTTTTCGTGCCGGTATTCGCCAACTATCTGACGACAGGGCTTGTAGCCAAGTTCCCGACACTTTTTGTCTGTTGCTTTGTGATGCTGGCGGCAGTGATGTCATTTTTTACCGGACTTATTCTATCTAACATGGAGCGCAATAACAGACGGCAGTTCGAGGTTCAGCGCAATGTGCTGAACAGAGAATACCGCAAGGAACAAAAGCGCGATGAGGAACATGCATGAGTAAAGACAAAGGAAAGATCCAGCATAACAGGTCGATCCTTTCATACTGGTATTTCTGTCTTATCGGACTATTCTTTGTGGCAGCGGCGGCGGTGTATATCATTGCCGGAGAAGATGCACACATAGCTGTTCAGGATGATCTTGATCTTTTTCAGGCACAGTATCAGATGCTGAAGAACACAGGAACATTCTTTTCACAAGGCTTTGCTGCTCCATTCCTGGGCGGCGTCAGTCGTGATGTACTTCCATCAGAATTATCACTTACGGGTCTCCTTTATTTCTTCCTGCCTTCGCTTGCGGCATATATAGTTAATTATTTTCTTAAGATAGTTATAGCGACGGTATCCTTCTCAATGCTTGCCAGAGAAGTCTTGCTTTTCAGACCAGATGAGAAGCTTCCTGCAGGGCGGAGCGTCAGAACGAACGCGACACGCTTTACTGCGGGCGAGCTGGGAATTGTGGTGCTCTCAGGTTTTGCCTATGGAATACTCAACATGTTCCCCGCATTCGGCATCGCATTTGCGTCTATACCCCTCTTTATATATCTCATGATCCGGCTCTACAGGGCACCTGATACAAAAAGGGCGCTGCGCTATATCGCCGGATTATTTGTTTTCCCGTTCGTGTCGTATTTCTCGTACTTCGGGCTGTTCCTGCTCGCGTATTCAGTCTGCGCACTCATTTGGATATGGATCCGTGACCGCAGATTCCCGGTGAGAATACTGACGGGCATAATCGCAAATGCGATCGGGTGCGTCGTTTTCGAGTATAGGCTTTTCTCACAGATGCTGTTTACTGACACGGTGAGTATACGCTCGACATTCGTAGCCGGGGATTATTCGGCACAAGAAATTATTGCCGAGATACTGGATGCCTGGAAGAATGGCATATTTCACGCTGATGGAATTCAGGCAAAACTAGTGGTGCCGCTCTGCTGTGTGTTTTTTGTCGTTATAAATGTCAGGTATATAGTGAAGAAGCAGTGGCGCGGAATCTTTCATGATCTGTTCAATCTCTGCTTTCTCATCATCAGCTTTGATGCGGTGATATATGGGATATATAATTTCGGCCCGTTCAGAAGTCTGATTGAAGCTATAGTGCCGCCGCTCAGGGGCTGGCAGTTCAATCGCACGATATTCTTCAATCCGTTCCTTTGGTATGCGGCGTTTTTCCTCATGTGCTATCGCATATACAAGGCCGGGGAGCTTGGAGCAGAATCAGGGTTTCCGAGAGTCATTTCAGGAGCAGTGGCCAATTTACTGTTGCTCGCAGCGATAGCAATAGTCATAAGGACGGGATCCAAGTACAATGATCTTTATTCGACGATCCGCGCTATTTATTATGAGCAGGCAAACGGGCAGAAGGTCGATGACCTTTCCTATGGAGATTTCTATTCGACTGAACTCTTTGAAAAGATAAAGTCTGATATTGATTATCAGGCAGGTGATCTGAGCACGACCGAAGATGTGCCGTCTGCAAAAGTTGAGGCAGAAGAGCAGGTATCTTATTCCGGCACGGACTGGGCGGTGGCTTACGGACTTCACCCGGCTGTACTTGAATACAATGGGATCGCGACACTCGACGGATATCTCGGGTTTTACCCGCAGAGTTACAAGGATGCTTTCCGCAAAGTAATTGCGCCGGCATTGGACGAAAGACCTGCAACAGCACAGTACTATGATGACTGTGGAGCAAGATGCTATCTTTACTCTGGAAATGAGGACACGATAGTCCAGTCACAGCGTAATTACAACACGGTGAGCCAGAACATAATGATAGATGAAGGTGCGCTCAGGGATCTCGGCTGCAAGTATATTTTCTCCAGGATAGAACTCGCG
>JAQWCI010000025.1 GCA_028706005.1 Lachnospiraceae bacterium | reverse complement strand
GCCTTTCATTCGCAGGATCAGGATTATATATCCGGAGCATTCAGCCCCGGGTCTGCAATGAGTCACAAGGCAAAACTGCTGTACGCCGGGATAATAATAATCACCATCGTTACTACAAGCATAAGGATCATCGGAAACAGGAGCTTTGTTCCTGCTTCCTCACCCATTTGCCTCGCTATGTTCTTCCTCTGCGAAAATGCCGCCTCAGCCTCGGCCTGCAGCATCGATAGCAAAGTGCTGTTACCTTTTCTCAGATTCTGAGTGAGCAATGAGCAGAATTTAGAATACTGAAGAGTCCCGCATCTCTGTCCGAAATGCGTATATGCATCCTGTTCCGGGATTCCACTGGCAAGCTCATGCCGCACAAGAAGAACTTCCTCATATACATACCTTTCTTTACCACCGCGCATTTTTTCTTTCTCGTAATCTCCTGCAATTTTTGAAAAAGAACTGCGTATACTCATCCCCGCGCCTGCAAACAGCACCAGTCTGCTGATAAGCTGTGGATAATCCAATTGGAGCTGCCTGCTCCTTTGCTCTATCCTGCGATGCAGATCAGAATCACCTGCATAAAAACTTACAATTCCCATAATTGATACAAGAACAAATATCATAAGTGAACTGTCATTCACCGAATCTCTCCAGAAAATTGAACGTTCTCCCGCCTTCGATGGAAGCATCATTTCGTTCGATTCCAAAGTCATGCTGTCGGCTTCTGACAGAGCCTCACCTATTGATCTGTGCATTTTCTCATCAGATGAAAGGACTTGTGGAATTACTGTAAGATCATAATTCCTTTCATATTTTCTTGAATTAAGAGCAAGTTTGGCTGTGATCACAACTTCTGCTTTCTCGCCCTCATGAAGCTCATCACTGTAAACAGTGCCATTTGAATCAATCAACCCATACCTGCTGCTTTCATACTTTATAGAAAACGGAAAACCATCAAGTGATTTCGGTAGATTCAGATCATGACTGACATTCATGAGATCCGGATTTGTGCCTTTAATCGTTTTCCCAAGTTCATCAAAAGCTTTTTCTGCAAGGTTGTCAGATTCTTCCTTTGTGTACTGCCTTGGCGTGACCGTGATCTGATACTCTCCATATGATTCCCTGTTCCCATCAGTCGCTTCCAGCACGACTTCTTTACTGCTTTCTCCGTGATCAGGTCTCTTAAGAATGCCGCCATCCTTTATCACAGATCCCGTGTAAGCCGACACATACACCAAAGTTGCAAGAACACTGGCAGCGAATACAAATATCAGTGAATACCTGATTTTCCCGATATAGTACTCAACAACCGTCCTTTCATATCCAGGTGAAGGATTAAGTTTTCTCAGATCTGCGCTTACTGTTGTTCCTCCAGGCGGCAGTATACTCATTTTCCTGCTGCGTCTGAACCCCAGTAATTTCCTGTATATAAACACCGCCAGTTTTTCAAACGGAGTCTGGACTGCTGAAAGTTTCTCTGTGCTGAAAACCTCTTCTTTTCTTGTGGCAACGAATAAAATCACAAATATCGCTATGCATGAAACATATAAAATTATCATCCTGCCCTCCCATGCATCAGATGTTTATTGACACTATTTTTTCTGAAAGAGCGTATGCCGCAAGATATACCACAAGACACACTGACATCACAGCAATTCCAGTCGCGTTATGATACAGAGGCTCGAAAAAATCTTTTGATGTCGCGCCAATGTACAGAACTATTGCAAATGGCACCACATCCATGATTTTCTGCTCCATTTTTTTGGCTGAAACAAGTACATTAATTTCATTCTCCACATCCATCCGGTCCTGCAGAAGCGAGACCGTCCTCGCCATGATTTCCACCATGTTTCCACCGCTTCTCCTTGCTATAGCAAATGTCGCTGCAAACTCCCTTATGTCGGCTATATCACTCCTCTCTCCGAACTCTGCCATGAGTATTTCGATTGAAATCCCTGCGTCCATACCCCTTACCACAGTCAGCAATTCTCTGCATATCGCGCTTGTGCTGCCATACAACATCTCCATCTCTTTGTATGTCTCACGGAATGAATTCTCTGCCGAGTAACCTGCACGCTGTGCTGTTATAAGACTCCCAAGAGCCTCCTTGAATTGCTGCGTAAGTTCTTCTTTTCTCTTTTCCTTTTTCACGATTTCCATGCGTCTGCAAAATGGAATCATCAGTGGCGCAAGAAACAATACGGCAAACAGCGATCTGTAGAAAAACCATGAGAAGAACAGTACGACAAGAATGCCGGCCAGTGCAATCAATGGATTTCTCACTGCAAAAGTCGCTGTTTCCTTTGCCCTACACTCCCACGATGCCCGCTGCCCTGAGTTTTCCGCAGTCCGCGAGATCACCTTTTTTCTTCCAGCATCCGATGATCTTTCCGTTCTCATCCTCGCCCTCCTCTTCAAAACAAAAGAGACTCCTCAGTTCTATTTTTCCATCGCTGACGCCGCACACTTCATCTATCTCCAGGAGTTTTCTGCTGCGATCGCGCAGCCTTCCCAGGTGCACTATTATGTCCAGTCCTGACGCTATCTGTGCCCTTATCGCTGCCAGCGGCAGTTCAACCGTGCCCATAAGCACCATTGTCTCAAGTCTTGATAGCATGTCATACGCCGAATTAGCATGTCCCGTACTCATTGAGCCGTCATGTCCTGTATTCATAGCCTGAAGCATGTCGATTGCCTCACCTCCTCTGACCTCGCCTACGATGATCCTGTCCGGCCTCATTCGCAGTGAAGACCTTATAAGATCCCTTATAGATATCTCTGCGCAGCCCTCATTATTTGCATTCCTTGCCTCAAGCCTCACAAGGTTCGGTATGTGTTTTATCTGTAGCTCTGCATTATCTTCAATCGTGATAACCCTTTCCCCCTCAGGTATAAAATCTGAAAGGGCATTTAAAAAAGTGGTCTTACCTGATCCTGTTCCTCCACTTATAAAAATGTTGTACCCGGCACACACTATCGTCTTGAGAAAACCGGCTGTTTCTTCAGACAATGCTCCAAGCTTAAGGAGTGTCTGCATCCTTATAGGCTCGTCCGGGAAACGCCTTATGGTGACTGTTGGACCGTTCAGTGCTATCGGAGGGAGAACTACATTGACACGTGCACCGTTTGCAAGTCTTGCATCAACTATTGGCGAGCTGGCATTTACGACCCTGTCACACGATGAGACCACCTGCTGGATAACATCTTCGAGTTTCTCTTCTGAAGCAAAGTGCGCCGGATACAGACCTATCCGTCCATCACGCTCAACAAAGATCTGATCCCTGCCATTTATCATGATTTCAGTAATTGTCGAATCATCGATCAGTTCCTGCAGAACATCGAGCTTCCTTATCGAATAGAAGAGATCCTGCCGAAGATGCTTCATATCTGCGAGCGAGACATTCAGCTCCGGCGCAGCCTTTATCACCTCATCATCAATGAGATCAAGGATCTCTTCATCTTTTACTTCCTTGGAAAAATCAATTTTTCTGATGATCCTGCTGTGTAATTCACCGCGGATCTCCATATATCTTTCATCCATCATCCGCCCAGTTCCACTGTTTCCATGAGCTTTCGCACATGAGATGCGAGTTCCCCATGCGTCAGTTCTGCGAGATTAGCCGGCAATTCCCTGAACACCGGCATCTGCCACCTTCTTGTTTTGGCATAAACATCCTCATAGCCTTTCTGGCGCAGGATTTCACGATACTGCTGCATCTTGGCCTCTGAAACAGCACAATCAGGCCGTATGATCGTGATCACATTGCTGCACTCACGTAGCACGTCAAGAAGCCCATTTGTGGATTCGGTAAGATCAAGTATCAGATACTCATACTCTGTGACGAGCTCAATTGTCCTGAATAATTCTATCCACTGATTTTTCTGTACTGACTGAAGTTCGATAAATGATTTCATCGGAGGGAGAAAATTCAGTCCGTTTATCTCCTCGGTCATAAGCCCTATCTGTGCTGACACCTTCTCCCTGGCACAATCGTTGTAATACACCAGGTCACTGACACTGCCCCTGAATGTTCTGTTCAGCAGTTGCGACAATCCACTGTAATTCTCGAAATTCATATAGAGGACTTTATGTTTCCTTGCCAGGATCTCACCTATAGTAAACGAGACCTGAGTCTGCAGGCAGCGACTGATCGGAGTGTATACCCCGATTATCTTGAGGTCTGACGAATGGCGGATCGCAGTCGGCAGAACTGTCCCGTTCTCTTTGCTTGACTCAATGCACATTTTCATGATCACTTCGAAAATGCACTCCATAGACTGGTATTTGCTCACGGATCGTATCTCTCCGAGATACTGATCGCTCTCGTTCAGGACTAACACCTGCCTGAATCCGGCCTCTGTTATCTTTCCGCAATATTCTGATTCTGCTATGACAAGCACTGCCGTATTCTCATGATCCATACTGGAGAGCATTTTTTCGACGCTGAAAAAGGCGCATACTTCATATGGCAGCTCCTTTCTCTTGAGATACTCCATAAGATGGAGCGCGTAACTTTGTTCGTCGTCGCAGACAACAATACTTGCTGTATTCATTTCAGAAAATTCCCCCGATGTGTAGTAAGAAAGCAATGCCTATAGGCAGTGCCATGTGTATGTTGATATGATCATTAGAATCTGGGAGGCGGCCGCTGCCACAGATCCTTACTTTGTCTGCACAAGACCATGCGATGACAAGCAGCGAGAAACCGCCCCCGATTAGAAAAGATATGACCAGACAATAAATGAAATCCGAAAAGCTGAAGAAAACAGCAAGAACAGACAGAAATTTAATGTCTCCGGCGCCAATCCCTCCAATGATCCACATTGGGTAAAGAAACGCCATGACAAAACAAGATGCAGCAAGAGCTGCGATTGCTTTTTCCACCCCTCCGGAAATAAAGACCTGAAACAATCCTACAGCAAGCATCGGGACAAGCCAAAGATTATATATTCTGCCTTTCGCCGAATCACTCGCCATAGCCCCTGTAATAAACAGGATCAGGACAGGTATTGTATTCTCAATCTGGATCTCCTCCCTTCTATGCCAGAAACAGACTTAACAAAATAAACCTCAGCCCGTTCATTTTTCAGACTGATATAACTAAACAGATCGTTGTGATTATTCTGACCGGAACCGGTCATGATCGGTACAAAGTCCACATTTCTGCGGTTTATTATGATCTCTTCGTTCCGAATGTGTTAACCCCTGGCGTGGTATCCGACGGATACACTTGAACCGCACTTGGGGTGCATGTATGACTATACAGGATGCCCCCTGGCAAAAGCAAGTACTATTTCACTTAAACAGCTATTTTAGTTGTTTCGTTGTGAACTTTTAAAATTGTTCACAAAAATCATCTTTCAATTTCATGTAACATTTCCGATAACTTTGCATATGTTCACTGACATAAATGCGCCTGACGGTCAGGCAATATTTCCCTGCCCTGTCAAACGCATTAAATCGTATATC
This sequence comes from Lachnospiraceae bacterium, assembly GCA_028706005.1. Classification (GTDB taxonomy): domain Bacteria; phylum Bacillota; class Clostridia; order Lachnospirales; family Lachnospiraceae; genus CAG-791. Next base: position 15,282 of record JAQWCI010000025.1, on the reverse strand, counting down.
ATCTTCGTTTTGTCATAAATCGGAAATTCAGATCTTTTTTCCTATCAAAACATCCTTTGCGCCAATCGTGATTTCCACCGTAGAATCATGAGTCTTATCGCTCAGCAGATCGCGCACTGCGTAAGGCAGCACCACTTTCTGCTCTTCATCAGAATTATTGAGTGCGAAAACAAAGCTTCCTTTTTCGTTTGAACGCTCCGTCACTTCAACGCAATCCGGCGCATCAGCAAGCTTTGTGATCCCGTTTTTCGCACAGATCTCTCCGAGAAAATCTACATAGAATTTTCTGTCAGATCTCGTGCCGACGTAGTATGCTTCTCCATCTCCGGATTTGTTTCCGGTCACGACCGGCATACCCTTGTAGAAATCGCTTTCATACACAGCGAGCGCCTTCGCGCCCTCAAGATGCATAAGGTCACATACAATACTGCACTCATGACGCTTACCTTCATATACAAAACTATTCGATGAGCCTGGCACCAGCGCATCGCTCTCCTCGACCCATATCCCGAGAATATCGCGCCACGGTGCGGGATACCCGCCAAGATATATTCTGTCATTTCTGTCTGCAATACCACTGAAATACGACGTGACAAAATTCCCGCCGGCTTTCACGAACGCCTCAAGTTTTGACGCAAATCCTTCTTCGCTCATGTAAAGCATCGGTGCCAGCACGACCTTGTACTGCGACATATCATCAGCCGTGCCGATTATATCCACCGGAATATGCAGATCAGAAAAGCCCTTATACCATGTGTGTATTTCATCAAGATAATTAAGATCCACCGACGGTCCCGCAGAAAGTTCTGTTGCCCACCAGTTCTCAAAATCGAAAACGATTGCCGCCTTTGCCTTCGCCACAGCTCCCAGGGTTGCATCACCGAGTTTTACAAGTTCAGCGCCAAGCTCCTTCATTTCCCTGAATACTCTCGTCTCATCCGTCCCGGCATGATCAATAAGTGCGCTGTGCGACTTCTCACAGGCCCCGATGCTCCTCCTCATCTGAAAGAACATCACCGTGTCCGCGCCGTGAGCCACCGCCTGATAACTCCACAGCCTCATGACTCCGGGGCGCTTCAACGCACAATATGGATGCCAGTTCGAAACCCCCGGCGTCTGCTCAATAAGCGAAAATGACTCTCCACCGCCGATTCCGCGCATCAGGTCGTGCCAGAATGACGTATCCGATTCCGGCGAACCAAATTTCGGATAGTTATCCCATGCGACAAAATCCACATGTTTTGCCCATTCCTTATAATCGAACTGCTCAAAACCTCCCATGAAATTCGTTGTCACAGGGGTGTCAGGCATGTATTTTTTAATCGCAGCCTTCTCGATGTCAAAACATTCGAGGAAGCTCTCACTCATAAATCTCCTGTAATCTATCGACATTCCCTGGAAATTTGACTTTACCTGCCATTCTTCCCCGCCAAAATGGAATTCCTCTGAGAGGAGATCTGGCAAAACAATTTCATCAAAGTCGTAATATGTATGTCCCCAGAATGACGTATTCCACGCCTTATTCACAGCATCAAGCGACTTATATCTGACTTTCAGCCATTCGCGGAATTTCTTCGTGCATGTATCGCAGTAGCAGTACCCACAGTATTCATTGGAAACGTGCCACGCCACAAGATTGTCGTAATCCTTGTACCTCTGCGCGAGCTTTCCGGCCATCGCAGCGTAAAACTTTCTCAGGATGGGTGAATTGGGACACATGTTTTGCCTGCCGCCAAAGTGCCGTCTTGTGCCATTTGACTCGGTCTTGAGTGTCTCAGGATACTTCTTCGCCATCCACGCGGGCTCAGCTGCAGTCGGGGTCGCCATCACGACCTTGAGACCATGATCTGTCACCATCTTCATGATCCTGTCGAGCTTTTCAAAATTATAAACGTCGTCTGACGGCTGCAACGCCGCCCAACTGAAAACATCCAGCGTCACGACATCGATATGCGCCTCTTCAAAAAGCTTCATGTCCTCATTCCATACTTCTTCCGGCCATTGCTCCGGATTGTAATCGCCACCAAAAAGCATCTTGTCAACTCCGCGTAACTTCAATTTATGATCCTCCGAAAAATATTTGTTTTGTCTGTTCTGGTGATGATATATGAATTGCTCATCAAGCGAAAACATCAATATCATACTAATTGCTTCGCATTTTTATTGCAACGGCGAAAATTTTTCAGCCCTGCCTATTGACAATCTTATCTGTAACTGATATGTTTACAGCATAAGGTGTAACCAATCCTGTTACAGATGTTTGTCCACAACTATCACGACAACATTCAAAAGAAAGCATGAGGTCAGAAATGAGAAAAGGGATCACGGGAATTATAATTGCGGCAATCATCGCCGTAATCGGCATCACTGTATACCGCTCAATGCCCGGAAAGAACGCCGGTCAGACAGCTTCCGGCAACGCCATGTCCGTTATGGCTGCGGATAACAGTTCGACAATTACGGACAGCTCAAAGCCTTCTACCGTCAACGAAGTCAGCTCTGACACTTCCGTCTACTGTGTTGGATGCGGGTCATCTGATGCAACTGTTGCCTCTTCGTGTGCAGACTGCAATTCTTCTGCATCTTCATCCACAGTTGCATGCTCGGACTGCGACGCTTCTTTCAGGATCATCACGGCCGAAGAAGCCAAAAAGATGATCGATGAAGAGGAAGTCACGATCGTTGATGTGCGCAGGCAGGACGAATATGATAATGGCCACATCAAAGATGCCATTCTTATTCCCAACGAATCTATCGGTGACACAGCGCCAGATGATCTCCCTGACAAGGACGCAACAATTCTCGTCTACTGCCGCACCGGGATCCGCGCGAAGGAAGCATCCGGGAAACTCGCTGATCTCGGATACACAAATGTCTATGACATTGGCGGCATAGTTGACTGGCCGTATGAAACTGAAAAGTAGGAATCGACCTATAGAAGCTCCGGCATGGAGGCACATATTTATGAACAGTGATTTTTGCGTAGCAGTACATGCATTTGTATATCTTAACCACCACGGCGGCAAAACATGTTCCAGCAAAGAACTTGCCACTAATATCTGCACCAACCCCGCAAGGGTCAGAAAGATCCTCGCCATGTTCAAGAACTGCGAGTTCATCACAACGATCGAATCAGGACCGGGCGGCGGCTATCAGTTTTCAGGTGATCCTGACAAAATCACGCTCTCAGACATCGCTTCTATTATGAAGATAGATTTCGTAGAGCCCGGCTGGCGCAGCGGAGACACAGACATGGACTGCCTGATAGCATCCGGGATGGGCAACCTGATGGACGGCATCTTCAGCGATCTCAACAAAGACTGTTATTCCAAACTAAGTGACATATCTGTGTCCGATATCGAGCACAGAATATTCGGCACAACCAAAAAAGCAGGAGGCAAATCATGAAAGCAGTTAAGAATCTTATCATCGGTTTTGGCAAGGGCGGCAAAACACTCGCGGGAGCGCTATCATCTGCGGGCGAAAGTGTTTTGCTGGTGGAAGCATCAGACAAAATGTTCGGCGGCACATGCATAAATGTTGCGTGCATCCCGAGTAAATCAATGGAATTCAGTGCTCGCCTTTCAAAGACGCAGGGCGGCGAATATGATGATAAGGCGGTCCGTTACAAAAAGGCCGTTGAAGAAAAGAACAATCTCACTGCGGCGCTCCGCGGCAAAAACTATGACAAAGTGGTCGGCGCAGGCGCAGAAGTCATCGTCGGAACAGCATCATTCATTGATTCCACCCACGTTTCCATCACACTTTCTGACGGAAACACCGAAACCGTTCAGGCTGACCGCATATTCATAAACACCGGTGCGAGGCCTTTCATTCCGCCTATAGAAGGTCTTAAAGAAAGCCGCTTTGCATATACAAGTGAACAGCTCCTGTCTCTTGAAAAGCTTCCGCACCATCTCGTAATAATCGGCGGCGGTTACATAGGGCTCGAATTTGCCTCGTTCTTCCGCAATTTCGGATCTGAGGTTACTATAATTCAGGACAGCGACGCATTCATCCCCCGCGAGGACGAGGAAATCTCCAGGGCAGTTCTTGAAAGCCTTGAGAGCCGCGGCATCACTGTTCTCCGCAACGCCAAAACTCAAAAAGTCGAAGACGATCCAAATGGCACAGGTGCTTCGCTTTCGCTGGAAACCCCTGATGGCGCAAAAACACTTCCAGCAGATGCGATCCTCGTAGCGACCGGCCGCAGACCCAACGTACAGGGACTGAATCTTGAGGCGGCAGGCGTCGAACTCACGGAGCGCGGAGCCGTCAAAACTGATGAGCATCTCCGCACAAGTGCTCCGAACATCTGGGCTATGGGCGACGTTGTAGGCGGCCTCCAGTTCACCTATATATCACTCGATGATTTCAGAATAGTCCGCTCACAGCTGCTCGGAGACGGTTCCAGAACCACAAAGAACCGCGGGGCTGTTCCATACAGTGTTTTCCTTGATCCGCCCTTCTCAAGAGTTGGCATGAGTGAAGCCGAAGCAGTAAAGGCCGGATTCAACATAAAGACCGCAAAACTCCCTGCTATGGCTATTCCGAAAGCGAAAGTCCTCCGCCAGCCGACCGGTCTACTCAAGGCCATCATTGATACAGACACGGGACTCATACTCGGTGCGCACCTCTTCTGCGCTGATTCTCACGAGATGATCAACACAGTGAAACTTGCCATGGACGCAAAACTCCCATATACCGTCCTGCGCGATGCGATCTACACACATCCGACTATGAGCGAGGCATTTAACGACCTCTTCGCAGCCGTGAAATAAAGCTACTGTATGTTTTAAAAACCGGGCTCAGCATGAAATTCATGCAAAGCCCGGTTTTGCTCATTATCAGTTCAGCGGTTGTATTTTGTTTTGTCTGATTTATCGACTGCTGTTCCACCCAGTCCAAGCTGCAACTCGAAGAGTTTCATTTCCGTTTTTGCAATTACTGTGTGCCTGCTGCCCGGTTCCATCGTCACGACGTCCCCGGCCCGCACATGGTGCTCTTTGCCATCAACGATGACCGTCCCGCTTCCATATATAACGGTCCAGACTTCCTTGCGCTTTTCGTGGCTGTGATAACTCATCCTCGCGCCGGCGTTCACGACATCCATTATCATCATGCTCTCCGCATCGATGTTGAGGACTCGATACGTGCCCCAGCTCTTTTCTGCAAACATTACTTCATCATCGATCTTTTCGACATACTTCCTTATATAACTTGATTCGCCCTTATCTGAAACAAGTATCCCCTGAGGGCTTGCCGATACTACCATGTTTTTCACGCCCATGCAGAGGATTGGCGCGCTGAGCTCATTTATGACATTAACATTCTCGCAGTTATCCCCGATAATGGCATTCCCGATGACCGGTTCCTGCATCGCTTCGCTAAGCGTGTTCCATGTGCCAAGATCCTTCCACTGCCCGGAGAACCGCATCACCGCGATGTTCTTCTCTTTTTCAGCAATCGCATAGTCAAAACTTATCCTGTCAAAACTATCATATCTGTCATAGAGATCCTGATAGTCCGTGAAGTCCATTAACTCATGAGCCTTCTGTATCATATAACCACATTTGAACGCAAAAACACCACCGTTCCACAGTGCCTTATCGGCAATCAGCTTTTTGGATGTCTCCAGATCAGGCTTTTCCTTAAACGACTTGACACGGCTTATCTCACCTGTTGATTCAGGGACAATATATCCATATTTCTCACTTGGATATGTCGGTTCCATACCAAGCAGGCACAGGTTCGCATCGTCTTTCGCCGCCAGCTCTGAAAGCTTGTCGAGTGCCGCGAAATAATCATCTTCAACAAACGGATCGCAGGGGCACACTACAACCGCCTCGTTTTCGCCTACACCCTTCACATCATGAAGATACATGGTCGCCAGCGCTATAGCCGGAAAAGTATCACGCCTGCACGGTTCGACAGAAATCCCGACTTTATCACCAAGCTGATTGTGGATCGCTGATACCTGAGATTTGCTCGTGGCTATGGATATTGAAGCATCCTGGTCCACCCTTGTGATCCCACGGTACATCCGCTGCACCATCGAATCATATGAGCCGTCATCATTTTTGAATATCTTGATGAACTGTTTGCTGCGGATATCATTCGAGAGCGGCCACAGGCGCTTTCCCGATCCGCCTGACAGTAAAACTATGTTCATATCACATACCCCAATTTATTTAGCGTTCTGCCCTGATGGGATTCGTCAGGAAATCGTGATATGTCTCTCTGATACCATCCTCAAGTTCCGTCTTGTATGTCCAGCCAAGTTCTGTCGCCTTTGAAACATCCAGGAGTTTCCTTGGTGTCCCGTTTGGTCTCGACGCATCCCACCTGATCTCACCCTTGTAACCGACGACGCGTGCGACAGTCTCAGCGAGTTCCTTAATCGTGAGTTCCTTGCCTGTGCCCGCGTTCACTGTCTCAGTTCCGGAATAATTATTCATAAGGAAAACGCAGAGGTTCGCGAGATCATCTACATACAGGAATTCACGGAGCGGGCTGCCATCCCCCCAACATGTAACCACCGGAAGATCCTGTTCCTTCGCTTCATGAAATCGTCTTATGAGAGCCGGCAGAACATGGCTGTGTTCCGGATGATAATTGTCATTCGGCCCGTAGAGATTTGTGGGCATCACGCTTATATAATCCTGGCCGTACTGTCTGTCCAGGAACTCGCAATACTTAAGTCCTGAGATCTTCGCGAGTGCATAGGCCTCATTTGTTTTCTCGAGTGGTCCTGTGAGCAGTACGCTCTCCTTCATCGGCTGCGGCGCCATGCGCGGATAAATGCACGACGAGCCGAGGAACTCGAGCTTCTTCACCTTATTCTTCCATGCTGAATGAATAACATTCATCTCGAGGATCATGTTGTCGTACATGAAATCCGCGAGCGCTTCCTCATTAGCCGCAATACCGCCGACCTTCGCCGCAGCTACAAATACATAATCCGGCTTCTCAACGGCAAAGAATTCCTCGACAGCATCCTGTCTTGTAAGGTCGAGTTCTTTGTGTGTCCTTGTGATTATATTGTTGTATCCTTGGCGATTCAGCTCGCGTATGATCGCAGACCCGACCATTCCGCGGTGCCCCGCTACATAAATCTTCGCTTCTTTTTCCATCACTTTACAACACCTTTCTCCAGATATTCCTCCAGGTTTTCCTGTACGCGCTCGTTCATTCTCTCGACTGCTACTCTTCTCATGTCCGAATCGACCATGAGTTTTACCAGCTCGTCAAAACTGGTTGAAAGCGGGTTCCAGCCAAGTGTCGTTCTTGCCTTTGTGGGGTCGCCCAGGAGATTTACAACATCTGTGGGTCTGTAGAAATCGGGGCTCACTTCGACAAGCACTTTCCCTGTAGCCTTGTCATAGCCCTTTTCGTCTATGCCTTCGCCCCTGAATTCGAGCTCAATCCCGGCATAATGGAAAGCCAGTGTCGCGAACTCGCGAACGCTGTGCTGAACGCCTGTCGCAATGACATAATCTTCAGGCTTATCATGCTGCAGGATCATCCACATGCACTCGACATAATCCTTTGCGTATCCCCAGTCGCGAAGACTGGACAGATTTCCGAGATACAGCTTATCCTGCTTGCCCTGCTTAATACGTGCCGCCGCAAGTGTTATCTTCCTCGTGACAAATGTTTCGCCGCGGCGTTCTGATTCGTGATTGAACAGAATTCCCGAGCAGCAGAACATCTTGTAAGCTTCCCTGTATTCCTCAACTATCCAGTAGCCATAAAGTTTAGCCACCGCGTATGGACTGTACGGATGGAACGGTGTGGTCTCGCTCTGCGGGACAGCCTCGACCTTGCCGAAAAGTTCCGATGTGGAAGCCTGATAAATTCTGCAGGTTTCCGCAAGTCCTGTATTCCTCACCGCTTCGAGTATTCGCAGCACACCGACAGCATCGACGCCGGCAGTGTATTCCGGCACGTCAAAACTCACCTGTACGTGGCTCTGCGCCGCGAGATTATATATTTCATCAGGCCTCACTGAACCGATAACGCTCACAAGGCTCGATGTGTCCGAGAGATCTGCATAATGAAGATGGAAATCAGGTTTTCCCTCGAGATGCGCTATTCTCTCTCTGAAATCCGTCGATGATCTTCGGATAGTGCCGTGAACATCGTAACCTTTTTCGAGAAGGAACTCCGCGAGGTATGAACCGTCCTGCCCCGTGATTCCTGTTATAAGTGCTCTTTTCTTATCAGCCATTCTTCCTCCCTGCCTGAGCTACACAAGAATAATTATGGTATAATTTCTTTGTCGCTTTTGACACAGTATACATGCCGTAATTAAGGCATTCAATGAATTATGTTGCTGTAAAATGGTAAATTCTTGCGGAGGTATTACATATGAAATCATCCTCAAACCGTATACTCGAAACGCCCTCGTCATACGCCAGAAATCACTATTATTACATTCAGGAAATCGGGACCCTGCAGAGCCTCGAGCCCCACATCAGCAGACGCTCGAACCTCAATTCATTCCTGTTCTTCGTCGTCCTCTCAGGAAGCGGCCTTGTCTCTATCGGCAAAACAAGTTATTCAATAGGGGCCGGTGACTGCGTCTGGATAGACTGCTCCGGAGCCTACTCCCACGAGAGCAGCGCTGACGATCCGTGGAGCCTGTTCTGGATACACTACGACGGCCCTGAGGCTTCGTCCTCATACTCGACATATGTTTCGCAGGGCGGCGAGGCCGTCTTCCGTCCCGGCAACCTTCTTGTTTTCACTGAGGTCCTGCAGAAGCTCTTTGATACACACCAGAAAAAATCCTCACAGATGGAGCTCCTCAGCAACAAGTACATCACTGACATCGTCACTGCCTGCTGCCTCGAAAGTGCAGATGATAAAAGCGGTAACACGCCGCTCTCAGGCAAGCTGGTCTCCGTTCACCAATACCTCGAAGCCCACTACAAAGACAAGGTCGAACTCGACCTCCTCGCCAGGACATTTTTCGTCAGCAAGTACCACCTGTCCCGCGAGTACCGCAAGCACTATGGAGCCTCGATAACCAGTGACCTGACTGCGATCAGAATATCCCATGCCAAATCATTCCTTCGCTTTTCTGACGACTCCGTCGCCGAAATTGCTCTTGGCTGCGGCTTCCAGGAAGCCGGGTACTTCATCAAAGTCTTCCGCGCACAGGAGAACATGACCCCACTGGAGTACCGGAAGAAGTGGTAGCGAAAACACCTGCGGATATGTGATATTTTGCCGTTCAGGAGGATTAACCTTTAAAATTTTTCGCGCTTGTATCATAATGGTGGTAATGATTTGAAAATCTGATGTCTTTCTGGAGGGTTCAATGAAGAACATAATTGTCACCGGCTGCAACGGCCAGCTCGGTATCGCCATCAACAAATTACTGAGTCAGGATCCTGAATATCATCTGGTAAACACGGATGTAGCAGAGCCAGGCTTCGTAAAAGTCGATAAGCTCCTCGATATAACAAAGGTTGAAGATGTACTGGATTTTGCCCGCGAAGTGAAGCCCTACGCTATCATAAACTGCGCTGCATATACAGCAGTCGACGCGGCTCAGACACACCTCGACCTCAATTATAAGATCAACGCCATCGGTCCCCGCAATCTTGCAATTGCGGCTACTGACCAGAAGGCAAAACTCGTACACATATCGACTGATTATGTTTTCCCCGGTGATTCCGAAAAGCCTCTAACCGAGTTTGATGTGACAGGACCCAAGAGTGTTTACGGCATAACAAAACTTGCCGGCGAGAATTTTGTTAAGGACTTCGCCGACAGATATTTCATCATCCGCACAGCCTGGCTCTACGGCGAGGGCAAGAACTTCGTCAAAACAATGCTCAAGCTCTCAGAGACGCATGACAGGCTGACCGTCGTAGATGATCAGTTCGGTTCTCCTACCAGCACGATAGAGCTCGCAAAAGCCATCAATTATCTGCTTCCGACAGATAATTACGGCCTGTTCCACGGAACATGCGAAGGATCCACGATATGGGCTGATTTTGCGGCAGAGATCATGAAGAAAGCCGGCAAATCCACAGAGATAGTCCCTGTCTCCACAGAGGAATACTACAAGAACAACTCGGCATCAGCGCCGCGCCCGCACTATTCTATACTTGACAACTACATGTTCAGACTTACGACCGATCACATGTATGCCGATTGGCATGACGCACTTGATGTTTATATGAAAACTTTCGGATACGCAAAATAAAGCATAAAATAACGGTGACCGCCTGAATATCAGGTGACCACCGTTTCAGATTAGGTATTTAGGAGATATATGTATTCATTCAGTTCACTGATCCACAATGACATATTCATGTCTGCTGCTCTTGGCTGGTTAGTTGCCCAGATTCTCAAGACACTGATATACGCAGCGCTCAACCACACATTCCGCACTGACCGGCTCTTTGGCAGTGGCGGCATGCCAAGCTCACATTCAGCCACCGTCTGTGCCTTGTGTTCCGCTTCGCTCATAACATACGGTCTTGGAAGTTTTGAATTTGCAATTACATTCTTCTTCGCATTTATTGTTATGTATGATGCGATCGGCGTCCGCTGGGAGACAGGCGAGCAGGCAAAACTCCTCAACAAGATGATGCACCAGTTCCAGCACCTGGACAAGGTTTTCACCGATCAGAAAGAGCTTAAGGAATTTGTGGGGCACACCCCTCTTCAGGTTCTGTGCGGAGGCATACTCGGCATCATAATTGCTTCGATCTACTGCGCGTTGTTCTGAGACATGCAAACATGTCTTTTAAATTGTAATCTCCAGTTCCACCGGTTTCTTTCCGCTCAGCATCACGCTCACTTCGTCAGGCTGGCTCGTGCCGATATAGAACCTGAAGCAATGGCTTTCAATGGCAAATTCACCGGCATCATTTACTGATTCAAGCGCTCTCTCATCAATTACGATCTGTATCTGCCCACTCTCACCGGCATCAAGTTCAACTCTCTTAATTCCGCAAAGGCTCCAGTTTAATCTTTCATCATCAGGCGCTTCCAATGCCTTTACATAAATCTCTACAACATCGGCTGTTCCCCTATCTGCGCGGTTCCTGACTCCGATATCCATTGTGACTTGTTTTGACATCGCATCAAACCCGGCAGCCACCGTTTCCACACGGATATCTCCGTATGTAAGTCCGAACCCAAACGGATACTGTGCATGGTGTTTCATAAATCTGTACGTGCGGCCTTCCATTGAATAATCAGTGAACTCCGGCAATTCATCAAGGCTGTTATAGAACGTCACCGGCAACTTGCCGGAAGGAGAAACCTCTCCAAAGAGAATCTTCGCGATCGCAGTTCCGCCCTGTTCACCTGGATACCAGGCATCGAGAATGGCCCCAAAATGCTCCCCGGCATATCCCAGATCTATATCACTTCCCGCCATCAAAACAAGTATCACCGGTTTGTTTCCAGCCGCTTCAGCCACTGTTTCCATTAGACGCCTCTGAGATTCAGGCAGCATGAGATCTGTTTTGTCGCCTGATCCCACATGATTTCCGGTGTCCATCTCCTCGCCTTCAAGAGACTCATTGAGCCCAAGCGCCAGCACTATGACATCACTGTTCCTGCAGACTGCCTCAGCCTCAGAAAGTCTGTCATAGTCCTCAGCCAGAGCCTCGCTCTTTTTCTCATAGATTTCCGATCCCGCCGAATACAACACACGTACATTATTGATAGCTGCAAACTTCCTTATTCCCTCAGCAACAGTCACATAGTGTGAGGCCGTTCCGTGGTAATTTCCAGTGAGCGAATCCCTGCTGTCAGCATTCGGACCGATAATACCGATTGTCCCCGTTTTGCAAATATCTACAGGCAAAACCCCATCATTCTTTAGAAGCACTACCCCCTCTTCAGCAGCATGCTCAGAAAGTCTTATGTGTTTCACCGACGTCGTCTCAGTGTATGGAATCGAATCAAATTCAGAGTGCTGATCAGGCATTATTCCCAGAAGATACCTGGTCGTGAAAAGTCTTTCTGCCGCCGTCGTTATCTGTTCCTCTGACACAAGACCTTCCTGGTATGCACGGAGGAGATGTAGATAAGTGTTGCCGCAGTTGACATCGCAGCCATGACCTATAGCCAACGCCGCAGATTCCTCAGCATTAGCTGTGACTTTATGATGCTCATGGAAATCTCTTATCGCCCAGCAGTCAGAGACATAATGGCCTTCAAACTTCCACTCACCGCGCAGAATGTCCTCAATAAGAGTTTTGCTGCCGCAGCACACTTCACCATTCACACGGTTATACGCTCCCATCACAGCTTCTACCTTTGCTTCAGTAACAAGAGCCTTGAATGCGGGAAGATATGTTTCACGAAGATCTTTTTGGCTGACCTTTGCGTCAAAACCGTGTCTTAAAGCCTCCGGTCCGCTGTGAACTGCAAAATGTTTTGCACAGGCAGCCACCTTCATTGTTCTGCCGGCTGTAGGTCCGTCACCTTCAGGGTCGCCCTGCATCCCCTCGACAAAACTCACTCCGAGTCTGGATGTAAGAAAGGGATCTTCGCCGTATGTCTCATGACCGCGTCCCCATCTCGGATCGCGGAAAATATTAACGTTTGGTGCCCAGAACGTAAGACCTTTGTAAATTGTCCTGTCCCCTTCTCCACTGAACGCATTGTATTTTGCCCTGGCCTCGGTCGCTGTCACGTTCCCGATTTCTTTCAGCAGATCCTCGTCAAATGTTGCAGCGAGCCCTATTGCCTGTGGAAAAAGAGTTGCCGTCCCGGCTCTTGCCACGCCATGTATTCCCTCATTCCACCAGTTGTAAGCGGGAATGCCAAGTCGCTCAACCGCCGGCGCATCGTATCTTAACTGCGACGCCTTCTCTTCGATTGTCATTTTAGAGACAATTTCCCGTGCCTTGTTTCTGGCTTCTTCTCTCGTCATATGGCTTATCCTGATTTCATAGTATTATTTCTAAAATTGTGCTCATCCCTTTACAGCTCCGGCTGTAAGTCCATCGACTATCTGATTGCTGAATGCACAATACACGATTATCGTGGGAAGTATAGCTATGACAATAGCCGCAAACATCTGCGAATAGTTCGTGTTGTACGGACCGACGAATTTTGACAATGAGACCGGAAGTGTCTTCTTGTTGTCATCTGATATAAAGACCATTGCCAGCAACAGTTCATTCCAGTTTGCGACGAATGTCATAAGACCTGTGACAAAAAGCCCTGTTCTGGAAAGAGGAAGGCAGATCTTTCTGAACATCTGATATATAGAACAGCCATCAATGCACGCTGATTCCAGAAGTTCATCGGGAACGCTCTTAAAAAAGCCAACCATTATATAAATGGTTACCGGCAGCGAAAAAGTGAGGTACGGGATAATAATTCCGACCAGTGAATTCGAAAGATTCATTTTGGCAAAACGCGTGAACAGCGGTATGAGTACGCAGTGCACAGGTATCATCATGCCCAGCAGGAAATAAACAAGTGCAGCATTTGCGAGCTTCCAGCGAAGTCTGCCTATCGCGAAGGCCGCCATTGAGCCTATTACCATCGTCAAAACAAGCGTGATGCCGCAGACAATGGCCGAATTCAATGTTGCACTTCCAAGTTTTCCGGCTGTCCAGGCCACTATGTAGTTGCCGAGCTGAATGACCTCCGGGGTACCAAAAGGATTATTGAAGATTTCTACATTTGTTTTGAATGATACAAGGAACACCCAGATGAGCGGCGCCAGATATATGACTGCCCTCACGCACAGGAATACATATATGATGACCATTCCGGGAGTTACGTTCGCTTTATTCTTCTTCATTTATTTCTCCTCCCTCACATCGCTTCGTCATCTGTTTTGAAGATTCTGTTGATGATTCCTGTCATGATAAGGCACATCACGAGAAACACAACACCGATTGCGCTGGCATATCCGTATTTGAAATACTTGAAGCCCTGTGTGTAAAGGTGAGTCGCGAGGACTTCCGTGTGGTGATTAGGTCCGCCTTCAGTCATGTTATAAATAAGATCAAAAAATTTGAGCGATCCGATTGCATTCAGGCTCATCGCTGTCCCTATCATCGGCTTAAGGAGAGGCAGCGTGATAAATCTGAACGCCTGAGGTTTAGTACATCCGTCTATATATGAAGCCTCATACAGTGACTTGTCTATACCGGAGATCTGCGCCATATACAGCATCATCGACTGTCCGACATACTGCCACAGAGCCACATATGCTATGACCCACATTGGAAGGATGATAAAACCTTTGATGTCCATCAGCCAAAGCGGTCCCTCTATACCAAATTTTGCGAGGATCTGATTTATCCCGAGTTTGGGACTGAAAATGAACATCCACAGTAGTCCCAGAGCTGCTGAACTCATGACGCACGGCAGGTAAATGACATTCTTGAAGAAGTTCCGGCCCTTCTTGATGTTGGTCAGAAGTCCTGCGAGGATAAGTCCCATTATCAGCTGTGATATACACGAGAATATCAGGAAGAAAATCGAGTTCTTCATCGCGTATACCATCGTGTCATCTTTGAACATCTTGCGATAATTTTTGAGCCCGACGAATTCAGGCGGAGTAAGCGCATTATAATCGCAAAATGAATAGTATATGGACTGGCATATCGGAACAAACAGAACAAATGTAAATAGCAGAAATGCCGGTGCGATGAATACTATTATTGCTTTCTTATCTCTCAGTAGTTTATTCATTCAAAGCCTCACTGGCGCAGCTCACGCGGGCTGTGCGTTTTCCCCAAAACGCGGGGCTGCCGCCATGCGCTCACTCCGGAGCCGCACCTGTGGAATGGTGATAATTACAGTAATGTCAAAGGCGGGCGGCCGATCCTCACGCCTTATGATACCAGCGGTAGGCACTTTGTCGCCCAGAAAAAAGGAGAGCTGGCGAGTCTCCTGTTCGATGTGAAACGTCTCCGGTGAAAGCGTGGGCAGCTACATAGCGAACTGTTCACAGGCATTTACAGTGTGTGAGAACTGTGTATTGTCCAGATCTTTACCCGCGAATCCGATGGTCTGCCCCATTTCGCGGGTAACCCTGTCGCATATGTCTATGCCGGGTTCACTACTTTACCCGCGAATCTGATGGTCTACCCTATTTCGCGGGTAACCCTGTCGCATATGTCTATGCCGGGTTCACTACTTTACCCGCGAATCTGATGGTCTACCCTATTTCGCGGGTAACCCTGTCGCATGTGTCTATGCCGGGCTCACTACTTTACCCGCGAATGTTGATAGCCCTCGGATTTCACAGGTAAAACGATAATTCAAACCATCCAGTAGTAC
>JAQWCI010000024.1 GCA_028706005.1 Lachnospiraceae bacterium | reverse complement strand
GTGTGCTGAGGAACAAGGAAACGCAATAACCGTGGTGCCGGCCACAGAGACAATATTTCTTGACAGCACTGAGGGAAAAGTCGGAAAGATCCTTGACAGGAAACAGTGCCAGATGGCAAGAGCTCCACAGTGTTTTCACCTGGGTGACCTGCTGGCCCTGCATAAAAGAGCTGAATCGGAACACAGAACGGATTTTGTGGATTCCGCCAGCATGGCGCGCCATTACGATGTAGATCTGTATACTGTGGAAGGACGCAGTGAGAACATCAAGATCACAACACCGATTGATTTCTATATATTCAGGGCAATAGTAGATGCAAATGAGAACTCGCAGATTTTCGGTCTGTGACGATAACGGAGATTGTAATGATCAATAAGATTTTAAAACGTAAGGCAAAACGAGTTTATCCGGCGGCGGTAGAGGGAAAATTCTTCCATCGGGCGGGAATAGCGTGGAAACAGTTCGCGGCATGGGCTGACAGAAGCGTCGGATATCAGAACCGCAAGATCCTTTCTAAAAACACCAGGACGATAAATGATCAGATAATGTTCATAACTTTCCAGCATGCTTATGCCTGCAACCCACGCTATATATGTCGTGAGCTGGTACGCAGGCAGGCACCCGTAAAGATTGTATGGGCAGTCTCGAATCTTATAGACAGGAACGGGGTTCCTGAAGCAGATAACATAACGCTTGTAAAAATGAACTCATATGAGTATTTTGAAGCGGCGTGTTCATCGAAAATAATAGTGATAAATTCTCTTCTCGGAGATAAATTCTATCCTTTCCCTGTAAGGGATGACCAGATGGTCTATGAGACATGGCACGGATCGCTCGGCATCAAACGTTTTGACCCTGAGCACTATAATACTAATGAGTCGTGGCCTGTGGCGGCTGAGCGCACAGGAAAGCTTACAACAAAATGCATAACAAACAGTAAGTTCGAAGAAGATGTTTTCCATGAGACATTCTGGCCGGATACGCCGATGTTGCGTCTCGGTCATGCCAGGAACGATGTTTTCTTTGACTCGTACAAGAAGACGAGAGAGAGATGGAGAAAAGAATTCATCACAGATTATGCGCTTGATGAAGATTCCAAATTCATTCTGTATGCTCCTACATTCAGAGACACACACAATTTTGCGGTATATGACATACAGGCTGATCGTCTTGTGAATACAATGTCCAGGCGCTTTGGCGGGAAGTGGAAACTTCTTGTCCGTTATCATGACAATGATAAGAAGAATGAGGTGGTCAATAACCGCGTCATTTCCGAGAATGTGATAGATGTCACACGATTCCCTGATATACAGATGCTCCTTTCATTTGTGGACGCAGGTATAACCGATTATTCATCGTGGATCTATGACTACATCAACAGCCGCAGACCGGCATTTATTTATGCAAGAGACATCGCGGATTACAACAATGAGCGCGGCTTCTATTTCACGCTTGAGAGCACACCATTCCCGGTCGCAAAGAATAACGATGAACTTGAGAAGAACATACTTGATTTTGATGAAGAAAAGTATGTGAAGGAAATCGATAAATGGCTTGAAGTGAGAGAGAGCGTTGATGACGGTCACGCATCCTCAAGAATAGCAGATGAACTTATGCAGTATCTGAAATAAGGTCGAACATGGCAGAATCAGTCAAAACAAATGCATCCGCAGTAAAGAGAAGGAACGGAGTGATCGATCTGCTCCGTTTTGTCTTTTCAATGATAATAGTACTTCATCACACGAGATACCTGCTGGGGGATGATAATTGTCTTTTCCTCGGGGGATCACTTGCGGTAGAGTTCTTTTTTATTGTGTCAGGATATCTGTGTATGAATTCGGCCGAAAAGATGAACGCGAAGACATCGCCATCTGCGCAGACAGCGATGCCTGAGACCGGGACGGGACTTGGAACGGAGACTGTCGGGTTCATAAAAAAGAAGCTTTCAGGAATCCTTCCTGAATTTATTACGGCATGGATCATAGGTTTTATTTTCGTCTGGGCGGCTAAGGGACTGACCGTTCACGAGGCTGCGAGGATGTTCGGCAGGGATTTCTTCGAACTGACGCTTGTCAAGATGAGCGGACTCTTTATCAGGGGATTTGACGGAGTTATCTGGTACATCTCGGCGATGCTTTTATGCATGGCGGTCCTTTACCCGCTCCTCCGGCGCTTCCCGAATTTCATGCCGCGCATAGGGTGCCCCCTTGTGGCGCTTTTCTTCCTCGGGTACCTTTGCAGAAATTATGATCACCCGAGAAACCCCACGGTCTGGACGGGAATAGTGTATAAAGGTCTTATACGCTGCATGGCCGAGCTCTGCCTCGGTGTAGTTGTTTTCCTGATCGTAAG
Organism: Lachnospiraceae bacterium; assembly: GCA_028706005.1. Classification (GTDB taxonomy): domain Bacteria; phylum Bacillota; class Clostridia; order Lachnospirales; family Lachnospiraceae; genus CAG-791. Next base: position 18,462 of record JAQWCI010000024.1, on the reverse strand, counting down.
GCGTATCAGGAAATACAGGCTCAACAGACCTTCGGCTGTCGCAGTGGCGATCATTGAGATATTGATGTATGCAGCTGTTATCATATACATGTACCGCGAGGATCCGTCAGACAAAGATTATTTCTGGATCTTCATATTGTGTGTGGCCATAACGCTGACTTTTTCAGGACTCGGTGCAGGCTCCCATATACTTGATGGCAGGGTCACGTCATTCCTGGCAAAATATAGTACAGCCCTGTATCTGTCACACATTTATTACGCACAGAATCTGCTGAGGATCCTTCCTCAAAACATGAGCAGAACAGCACTCGTCACAGTGTATCTTATCTGTGCCGGCGGGACAGCTTTTGTGGTGATGGGAATTGCATACTTCCTTCGTCAGAAAAAACGTGCTATTATGAGCGGGTTGAAAAAATGCTTTCTCGCATGAGAAAGCCGCAATCGTATATCAGGACACTTATTATATATGGAAAAACTTTTACATAATCTAAAGAAAAATCGTTTTCTTTTCGAGCAACTGGTACATCGCGATTTCACGCAGAAGTACAAGCGCAGCATACTGGGCATGGGGTGGAGTGTTCTCTCGCCGCTCCTTACGCTTCTCATCATGAAGATCATATTCACGGAGTTCTTCGCAAAAGATATACCGCACTATACAATATATCTTTTCAGCGGCAATATTATCCTTTCGTATTACAAGGAAGCGACAAAGAACGGAATGAATTCGCTTGTGGACAATGCCAAGATCTTTACGAAGATCAATGTCCCCAAGTACATGTTCCTGCTGTCCAAAAATGTATCTGCACTCGTGAATTTCGGGCTCACATTGATAGTCTATTTCATGTTCTGCATCATAGACGGAATCACATTCCATCCACGCATGCTGTTACTGGTGTATCCGGTCCTGTGCCTGATGCTCTTTAACATCGGGGTAGGACTTGTTTTGTCTGCCATGTTCGTGTTCTTCAGGGATGTCAGATATCTTTACGATGTATTCCTGACGCTGATCACTTACCTGTCAGCAGTCTTCTATTCAGTAGATAAATTCTCATTCAAGAGAATGTTCCTGTGCAATCCGGTCTACGTCTACATAAAGTATTTCCGTACCATAGTGATCGATGGCAAGATACCGTCGCTTTCATATCACTTACTGTGCGCGTTCTATGCAGTGATATTTATTATAATCGGCGCAATTGTTTACAAGAAGCACAACCACTCGTTCCTTTACTACTTATAGAGGTCATTATGTCAGTTATTGATTGCAATAAAGTCAGTATCCGTTACATCACAGGCGACTTCAAGGCCATAGGTCTCAAAGAATATTTGATACGAAAGCTGACCCACAAATATCATGTAACAGAATTCTGGGCTGACAAGGATGTCACCTTCAAACTTGAGAAGGGAGACATGCTTGGAATAATCGGCGCCAACGGAGCCGGAAAGAGCACACTGCTCAAAGCTGTTACAGGGATAATGATACCGACATACGGCTCGCTTACGACGCATGGGACCATCGCAGCTCTGCTTGAGCTGGGGAGTGGTTTCGATGATGATATGACGGTAAAGGAGAATGCGTATCTCCGCGGAGCGCTTCTTGGATATACTCATGAGTTCATGGACGAAAAGTATAATGAAATAATAGAATTTGCGGAACTGCAGGACTTTCAGGAGTATCAGTTCAAGCAGCTTTCGAGCGGCATGAAGAGCAGGCTCGCTTTTTCAATTGCCTGCCTGGTAAACCCGGATATCATCATTCTTGATGAAGTGCTCAGTGTCGGCGACGGCGCTTTCAGAAAGAAGAGCGGCGACAAGATGAAGGAAATCCTGGACAGCGGTGTGACCGGTATTCTTGTCAGCCATACGATCGACCAGATAAGAGAGCTCTGCAACAAGGTGCTGTGGCTTGATCACGGCAAACAGATCGCGTTCACAGACGAAGTCGAGCTCTACTGCGATGCCTACGAAGAATTTCTCATGACAAAGAAACTTCCGAAAAAGCGTCAGGACATAGATAACCTCGCTGAAGGTCATCTTGTCCGTGTTCAGGCAGAAGAGGAAGAGAGAGCAAAGGCGAGAGCAAAGGGAAAGATCTGAGGCCCGGGAGGCAATAAGTGATAAGAAATGAACTGGAAAGTCCTGATGATCCATGGCTTCAGGAGGATCTTGAAAAGCTTGCGATGAGCGATCTGCCACTTGATGAACTGCGAGATTGCACGATACTTGTGACAGGTGCAACAGGACTTGTCGGGTCGCAGACAGTGCGGGCACTCGCCTGTATAAACCGTCTGCGCAAAACAAATATTCAGATCCTGGCTATGATAAGAAACACAAAGAAAGCCTCCGCAATATTCGGAGATCTCTTAAGGCGCGGGGATATATATCCTGTAGTGGCCGATCTTAATGAACATTTCGAAATCTCATCTGATATAGATTATGTCATTCACTGCGCTGCCGTGACGACATCCAAAACAATGATATCCCGTCCGGTCGAGACTATAGAGACCGCCATAGAGGGAACCATAAACCTTATGGAGACAGTGAGGCATAAGAATCTGAGGGCGTTTCTTTATATTTCTTCGATGGAAGTTTACGGACAGTGGGATGGCAGCAGGGATGTCACGGAAGACGTCATGGGCTATGTCGATCCTCTCGTTATCCGCAGTAATTATCCGATGTGCAAGCGTATGTGTGAGAACCTTTGCATAGCGTACAGCGCAGAATACGGCGTAAACGTGCGCATCGCGCGCCTCGCCCAGACATTCGGCGCAGGTGTTTTGCCCGGAGAGAACCGCGTGTTTGCGCAGTTCGCGAGAGCTGCAATGAGCGGGACAGATATTGTTCTTCATACCAGAGGACTTTCAGAGGGCAATTATTGTTATACAGCGGACACTGTAAGGGGACTGCTGACGATACTTGCAAAGGGCAGCAATGGCGAAGCATATAACATCTGTAACGAGGATACGCACACCACGATAGGTGGTATGGCGGAGTTCGTTGCTGATAATATAGCGGGTGGCAGGATCAGTGTCACATATGACATACCGGAATCAAATGCCTACGGATATGCCGCTGATACGAAGATGAAGCTGTCGTCGGCAAAACTTCGTGCACTCGGCTGGAAGCCGCAATACTCGTTGGAGGATTGTTACCGCAGGATGATGGGGACGATGTCGACAATCGTATCATAGCTGGTTTGTAATTGAGATGTTATTGTTTTCCATATTTGGATAGAAATGTACAACTTTTGGTGTATAGGTCGTGTATCATTGTAGTTAAGAAAGCAATGATCCACGGCTTTTTTTGCCGGGTCAACAGAAATCTTGTATAGATAAGGAGGATTTAAGAATGAAGTTTACAGAAGGTTACTGGCTAAGGTCACAGAGATTTCAGGCATCATATGCGACGCAGGCATTCAAGGTGGAGCGTATTCCGAACGGCATGAGGATAATAGCGCCTGAGAGGCCGATAATGTCAAGAGCGGATGCACTTGATCTCACAGTGCTCTATGTCGATTTTGTTTCGGCAGGTCACAATGATATTGCCGTTACAGCAACACATTATCAGGCTTATGATTCAGGCGAGCCGAGATTCGAGCTCACAGAGCATCCTGATCAGGTGGAGATAGAAGAGGACGGGAAGGAAATCGTCATGAAGGCCGGGGATATCACGGTCAGAGTAAACAGAGAGAAGTGGGAATATCAGTTTGAGGCCGGCGGGAAAGTTTTGACGACAAGCGGTTTCAGGAATCTTGGCTATATGCGCCGCGATAAAATGCCGTCATCTCTCGGCCCGAACGAGGATTATCTGTCAGCGGATTATACGCCATATATGGTGAATGAACTTTCACTGAAGCCCGGCGAAACTGTATACGGACTCGGCGAGCGTTTCACCGCATTCGTAAAGAACGGACAGGTCGTCGACATGTGGAACGAGGACGGCGGCACAGCATCTAATATTGGCTACAAAAATATCCCGTTCTATATGACATCAGAGAATTATGGCGTATTTGTGGACCACAGCGGACCTGTATCATTTGAGGTGGCAAGCGAGAAAGTCGAGTATGTAGGATTTTCAATAGAAGGCGAACAGCTCAGATATCATCTTTTCTACGGCAAAACACCTGCAGACGTCATAGAGGCATATACAAATCTTACAGGTAAGCCCGCACTCCCTCCGGAGTGGAGCTTCGGACTGTGGCTCACGACATCATTCAAGCCGATGTATGACGAGAAGACAGTGAGCAGTTTCATAGATGGTATGGCAGAGCGCGAGATACCGCTCCGCGTGTTCCACCTCGACTGTTATTGGATGAAAGCACTTCATTGGTGCGATCTTGAGTGGGATGAGGAGCAGTTCCCTGATGTGAAGGGAATGCTGCAGCGTTATCATGAAAAAGGCCTCAAGATCTGCGCATGGATCAATCCTTATGTCGCACAGAACACAAAGCTTTTCAGGGAGGGCGTTGATAACGGCTACTTCCTGATGCGCGATGACGGACGCGGTGTCAAACAGATCGATAACTGGAATCCCGGCATGGCTATTGTCGATTTCACAAATCCTGAAGCTGTTTCATGGTGGCAGGGCAAACTCAAGGAAGTCCTGGATGTTGGTGTCGATTGCTTCAAAACAGATTTCGGCGAGAGAATTCCGATAGATGTAGAGTATTATGATGGCTCTGATCCTCTGATGATGCATAACTATTACACATACCTTTACAACAAGGCAGTGTTCGAACTGCTGGAGAGAGAAAAAGGTAAGGGCAATGCTGTCCTCTTCGGGAGAAGCGCCACAGCGGGATCACAGAAATTCCCTGTACAGTGGGGCGGCGATTGTTTTGCCAGCTATGGCTCAATGGCAGAGACACTCCGCGGCGGACTTAGTTTTGCCATGAGCGGATTTGCATTCTGGAGTCATGATATTTCAGGATTCGAGAGCACAGCGACGCCTGATCTTTACAAGAGATGGTATCAGTTTGGAATATTCTCTACTCATAGCCGTCTGCACGGTTCTGATTCATACCGCGTGCCGTGGCTCTTCGACGATGAAGCCTGCAAGGTCGCGAAATTCTTCAGCGAGCTTAAGTGCACACTGATGCCGTATATTTTCGATATGGCAGTCAAAGCTCATGAAAAGGGAACTCCTGTCATGCGCCCGATGCCGTTCGCTTATCCGGGAGATCCGGCATGCAAATATCTTGATATGCAGTATATGCTGGGCGATTCGCTTCTTGTGGCGCCGATATTCAATGATAAGAGCATCGGTGAGTACTATCTTCCTGATGGAAAGTGGATAGGCCTTATCGACGGCGAAGTGAAGGAAGGCGGCAAATGGTACAAAGAGAAGTATGATTACTTCAATTTGCCTGTCTTCGTGAAGGAGAACTCACTCATAGCGATCGGTGCAGATAATAAGGTGCCTGATTACGATTATGCTAAGAACGTGACTCTTCACTATTACCTGCCTTCAGTCGGAACATACGCGGGCGGCAGCGCTGTCGTTGAAATCCCCGATGCTACCGGCAAGATCGTATTCACGGCAAAAGCTGAGACGACTTCTGCGAACCGTGTCGCGATCACGATCTCTGATACTTCAGCCGGCGCGTCATGCTGCGTTCATTACGCGGACGGAACGACGAAGGAAGTCAGGCTCACAGCCACGACTACTGAGATCTGAGGTCACTAAATATACCGAGACGGCGCTGTCTCTCAGTTCGATTGTCTGGCCTGTATCGGTTCTGCATAAGAAAGCAGCGCAGAACCGGCGGCTCTACGCCAATCGTTCCTGGGAGACGGCGCAGTTTAGCTTATTCACAAACGAGCACTTCAGACATAACTCTGTGAAATTATCTCACTTCGTTTCACCTGTCTTATGGTACAATATCGGTATGAAGTTCCGCAGGTGGCGCGGTCACTGAGGAACATTATAATTGGGGATCGGGAAATGATATTATCCCGACATGGAGGTGAATATGCAGGGTTACACAAAGATCAATTGTAAGACAGATCCGGAAGTTTTCATGAAAGTCATTCCGGGACATTTTGTAACACCGAACTCACACATCAATTATTATATTGACATGACGACAATGAAATCTCGTCTCAATGAGGCAAGAAATGCTGCTGCCGCTCTGGCAAAGGAGTATGTGGCCTCGACCATAGTAGATTCAATAGTCTGTATGGACGGCTGTGAGGTCATAGGAGCCTTTCTTGCAGAAGAGCTCACAAAGGCAGGTATTATTTCTGTGAACCAGCATCAGACGATCTATGTTGTCACGCCTGAATATGATCTGACAGGCCAGATGATATTCCGCGAGAATATGCAGATGATGATAAAAGGCAAGCATGTCGTGCTCCTTCTTGCATCTACAACAACAGGAACGACTTTGGGAAGAGCAGTTGAGTGCATTCAGTATTACGGCGGACATGTGAACGGTATTTCTGCAATTTTCTCAGCAGCAAACAGTATTGCCGGTCAGAAGATCAATCACCTTTTCAGCCCTGCTGATATTCCGGATTATCGCAATTATGCGCCTGATAAGTGCGACCTTTGCAGGATGGGCGTACCGGTAGATGCTATCTGTAACGGGTTTGGACTTTCTCCGATCCGGTAACGCAATCAAATAGAGTATATAAGCGGCCGTCTGCGGGGGTGATTTCTCCACAGGCGGTCTTTGTTGCCGGAAAATTGTGTAAGTAGCGCAAATACACAAATTATGTTATCATTTTGAACGGTATTCATAGAAAAAATCGTGGAGGCTTAAAAATGAGTGCAACTTTTGAAGAAATCATAAAAATGGTAAAGACGCTTCCGCCCAAGAAGCTTTCTGTAGCGGTAGCTCAGGACGGTCGTGTACTTGAAGCAGTATCAAAGGCCCGTGATCTTAAGATAGCTGTGCCGACTCTTTTCGGAAACGAGAAGATGATACGTGATATCGCAGCGGAGCGCGGTATAAATATTGATGGCATGGAGATAGTAAACGAGGAAGATGATGAACAGGCTGCCCTCAAGGCTGTCAGGATGGTTCATGACGGCGATGCTGATATGTATATGAAGGGCGAACTTCCGACAAAGATGTTCCTCAAGAGTGTCCTCAATAAAGAGGTTGGACTTCGCACAGGCAAAACACTTTCACATGTATGTATTTTCGAAATTCCCGGGATCGACAGACTGCTGTTCCTGTCTGATGTTGCATTTCTTCCGTATCCGACACTTGAAGATAAGGAACAGATAATTGATATGGACGTCCGTGTTGCCAACGCATGCGGAGTGAATAACCCCAAGGTCGCTCCTCTTGCGGCTGTTGAGACGGTCAACCCCAAGATGCCTGTGACGGTAGAGGCAGATCAGCTCACAAAGTGGAATCTTGAAGGACGCATAAAGAACTGCGTAGTTGATGGACCACTCTCGCTTGACCTTGCTATAGATCCTACAGCAGCGGCACATAAGCCGGGCGCTGAGAGCCGCAGAATAATCGGAGACGCAGACATTCTGCTGTTCCCTGACATTCACGCAGGAAATCTTGTTTATAAGGCAATTGTCCACTTGACACAAGGCGTCAGGAACGGCAATATTCTCATGGGTACAAAGGCACCTGTAGTTCTTACATCAAGATCAGATACCGTAGAAGTTAAGGTAAACTCTCTTGCTGTTGCAGCAGTCGTTGCTGAGCAGCTCAAGAAGACAGGCTGGGATTGAGTCAGGAACTTATCATAGATGAGCAGCATGCGAATGATCATTTGTGATGTCACAAATGCAGTGCAGAACATAAAGGCAGAAAGGAAATCATAAATCATGGCAATCAGAAGTCTGATAATTAATCCGGGTTCTACATCTACAAAGATCGGTGTTTTCGATGATGAGAAACAGGTCTTTGACAAGACACTGAGACATACTACTGAGGAGATCGCTCAGTTCGATCACATCGTCGACCAGATGAATTTCCGCAAGAACATCATTATTGACGCGCTCAAAGAGAATAACGTCGACATAAAGAGTTTTGACGTGATAGTGGGACGCGGCGGTATGCTCAAGCCTATCGAAGGCGGAACATATGCGGTAACAGATGAGCTCTGCGCTGACCTGAAGGTCGGAGTCCAGGGAGAACACGCATCTAACCTCGGCGGACTTCTCGCGCGTGAAATCGGCGATTCCATCGGGGTGCCTTCTTATATCGTAGATCCTGTTGTTGTCGATGAGATGGAGCCTGTTGCAAGGATAAGCGGAGTTCCGGAAATCGAGAGAGTTTCTATCTTCCATGCGCTGAACGCAAAGGCAATGGCAAGACGTTACGCAGCGGAGACCGGCAGGAAGTACACCGATATCAACGTGATAGTAGTTCACATGGGCGGCGGAGTTTCTGTAAGCGCTCATAAAAACGGACGTGTCATCGATGTTTTCAATGCGTTTGACGGTGACGGAGCATTTTCCCCGGAGAGAGCAGGTGGTCTGCCGTCAGGAGCACTCGTAAAGCTCTGCTTTGAGAGCGGCAGGACAGAGAAAGAAGTAAAAAAGATGATCGTCGGAAACGGCGGTTTTAACGCATATCTCGGAACAAATGACGCACGCGATGTAGATAAGATGTGCCTGGCCGGAGATGAGAAAGCAATCCTTGTAAGGAACGCTTTCATTTATCAGCTTGCCAAGAACATCGGCGCCATGAGTGCTGTACTCGAGGGAAAAGTCGATCAGATAATCCTGACAGGCGGAATCGCATACGATAAGTATGTGACGGCTGAGATCACGAAGAAGGTCTCATTCATAGCTCCCGTGAAGATATATGCAGGTGAGGACGAACTCCTTGCTCTTGCACAGGGTGCGCTCAGAGTCATGAACGGTGAAGAAAAAGTCAAAGAATACTGATAAGTATTCACGAAAGGCAATATATGGCAAAGATTGTAGATAAGCTCTTCGGCACTCACAGCGAGCATGAACTGAAGAGGATAATGCCGCTGGTAGATAAGATCGAAGCACTTCATGATTCGATGCAGGCCCTCAGTGATGAGGAACTGCGCGGCAAGACCGAAGAATTCAGAAAACGTCTCGCTGACGGTGAGACCAGTGATGATATTCTCCCTGAAGCTTTTGCGGCTATCCGCGAAGGCGACCGCAGAGCACTTGGAATGGAACCATTCAGAGTCCAGCTCATAGGTGGGATTATCCTTCACCAGGGACGTATCGCTGAGATGCGTACAGGCGAAGGCAAAACTCTTGTGGCTACGCTTCCCTGCTACCTGAATGCACTGGAAGGCAAGGGCGCAATGGTAGTCACAGTCAATGACTATCTGGCAAAACGTGATGCTGAGTGGATGGGACAGGCTTATGAATTCATGGGTCTTTCCTGCGGGGTCGTCCTCAACAGTATGTCGGGCGATGAACGGCGTGCAGCGTATAAGTGCGATATCACTTATGTCACTAACAACGAGCTCGGTTTCGATTATCTCCGAGACAACATGGCAATCTACAAGGAACAGCTTGTTCTGCGCGGACTGCATTTTGCCATAATCGATGAAGTCGATTCAATACTCATTGATGAAGCGAGAACGCCCCTTATCATTTCCGGTCAGAGCGGCAAGTCGACCAAGATATATGAGGCCTGCGACATTCTGGCAAAACAAATGAAGCGCGGCGCTGATATGGATGATCTCTCCAAGATCGATGCCATCATGGGTGTCGAGAGAGAAGAGACAGGAGATTACATAGTAAATGAGAAGGACAAGATCGTTAACCTCACGGCAGAAGGTGTCGGAAAGGTCGAGCGTTTCTTCCATCTCGATAACTATGCAGATCCGGAGAACCTTGAGATCCAGCACTGTATGACACTGGCTCTTCGTGCCAACAACCTTATGCTGAGGGATCACGATTATATAGTAAAGGACGAAGAAGTCCTTATAGTTGATGAATTCACAGGCCGTGTCATGCCTGGAAGAAGATTCTCAGACGGCCTTCATCAGGCAATTGAGGCCAAGGAACATGTCAAGGTCAAACAGGAGAGCAAAACACTTGCGACCATCACGTTCCAGAACTTCTTCAATAAATTCACAAAGAAGTGCGGTATGACAGGTACGGCTCTGACAGAGGAACGTGAGTTCCGTGAGATCTACAACATGGACGTTGTTGAGATCCCTACAAATAAACCAGTTATCCGTATGGACCATCAGGATGCTGTCTATAAAACAAAGAATGAAAAGCTAAGGGCAGTTGTGGATGCGGTCAAAGAGCATCATGCAAAAGGACAGCCTGTACTGGTCGGCACAATAACGATCGAAGCCTCGGAAATACTCTCCGGCATGCTTCGCAAGGAAGGCATCCAGCATAATGTTTTGAATGCAAAGTTCCATGAACTCGAGGCAGGAATAGTTGCGGAGGCAGGCCAGCACGGCGCGGTCACAATAGCTACAAACATGGCAGGCCGTGGTACTGATATCAAGCTTGACGATGCGGCCAGAGACGCAGGCGGTCTTTGTATCATAGGTACAGAGCGCCATGAATCAAGACGAATAGACAATCAGCTGCGTGGTCGTTCAGGACGTCAGGGAGATCCCGGTGAATCCAAGTTCTATATTTCACTCGAGGACGATCTGATGAGACTCTTCGGTTCCGAGAGAATGATCTCGATGTTCGAGACGCTTGGAATTCCGGAAGGACAGGAGATACAGCACAAGGCTCTTTCAAAGGCAATCGAGAATGCTCAGAAGAAGATAGAGACAAACAACTTCGGCATACGTAAGAATCTGCTCGATTATGATGAAGTAATGAATGAGCAGAGAGAAATCGTATACGGCGACCGCCGCAAGGTACTTGACGGCGAGAGCATGCGGGACACTGTCTACAAGATGATAGATGATATCGTTGAAGACAGCGTTGATACCTGCGTAGGAGAGAATAACAATTCGGACGAGTGGGATCTCACGAGCCTTGATGAGATGCTCCTGCCGATAATTCCAATTAAGGTCATCAGTCTTGACCGCATAAACGATAAAACAAAAGCCGGCCTTAAACAGCAGCTTAAAGAAGAGGCTGTAAAGTTCTATGAGAGCAAGGAAGCTGAATTCCCGAACCCCGAGCAGATAAGAGAGCTGGAGCGGGTAGTGCTTCTCAAGGTCATAGATCAGAAGTGGATGGATCACATTGACGACATGGAACAGCTCCGTCAGGGCATTGGACTTCAGTCTTATGGACAAAGAGACCCGCTCGTAGAGTATAAGATGGCCGGATATGATATGTTCAACAATATGCTGCAGAGTGTCAGAGAAGATACAGTCCGTCTCCTTATGCACATAAGGATCGAGCAGAAGGTAGAACGTGAACAGGTAGCGAAGGTCACAGGCACGAACAAGGATGACACTGCGGCAAAACAACCGGTAAAGAGAGCAAACAAGAAGATTTATCCCAATGATCCATGCCCCTGCGGTTCAGGCAAGAAGTACAAGAACTGCCACGGACGCGGAATAGTTTAAAGAAAAGGAGAACTACATGGTCGAACTTGACACCATGAAAATCGAACTGCAGCAGTATACAGATACGCTTGCGGAGGTCAGGGATTCTCTTGATCTTGAGAGAAAAGAGCGGCAGATAGAAGAGCTTTCGCGCGAATCAGAGGCTCCTGATTTCTGGACTGACGCAGACAAAGCAAACGCCAGAATGAAGCAGCTCAAGGATCTGCAGAAAATCGTGGATGAAGCTGATGGTCTTTCTGAGCAGTACAAGGACATCATGGATCTTATCCTGATGGGAAACGAGGACAACGATCCTGCTATTATCCCGGATGTGAGAGCAGAACTTGATCAGTTTGAGGAGAGGCTTGATACACTGCGTCTTTCCACATTGCTCACAGGTGAATACGATCACTGCAATGCGATAGTATCACTAAATGCGGGTGCCGGCGGAACCGAGTCATGCGACTGGTGTTCAATGCTTTATCGTATGTACTGCAAATGGGCTGATAAGCATGGCTTTACTGTTGAGACCATGAATATGGTAGACGGTGACGAAGCAGGCATTAAGAATGTAGACTTCCAGATAAACGGAAATAACGTATACGGATATCTTAAGTCAGAACGTGGAGTACACCGCCTTGTCCGTATTTCTCCTTTCAATGCGCAGGGCAAGAGACAGACAAGCTTTGTATCATGCGAAGTAATGCCTGATATTGATAAGTCTGTTGATATAGATATAAATCCGGATGATATCAGGATAGATACATATCGTTCGAGCGGCGCAGGCGGACAGCATATCAACAAAACATCTTCAGCCATAAGAATTACGCACTTCCCGACAGGTATAGTTGTCACCTGCCAGAATGAGCGTTCACAGTTCCAGAACAAAGATAAAGCTTTTGAGATCCTGAGGGCAAGACTGTATATGAGACGCCTTGAGGAAGAGGAAGAAAAACTGGCAAAGATCCGCGGCGAAGTCAAAGATAACGCATGGGGAAGCCAGATAAGATCATACGTTCTGCAGCCATATCAGATGGTCAAAGACACGCGCACCGAAGCCGAGACGAGTAACACGGACGGAGTGCTCAACGGGGATATTGATCTGTTTATAAATGCATATCTTAAGATGCAGGCAAATCAGAAGCCTGCAAAGTAATTATCAGGTCATATTAAGCACCGATCTCTCAGGAACGATTGACGTGAGCCGCCGGTTCTGCGCAACTTTTTTATGCAGAACCGATACAGGCCAGACAATCGGACTGAGAGATCGGTGCTTTTGTAATTGTTCACTGCTCATTTATGTATAAATATGCAACTACCCCTTGATTTTATAAACTTACGTGCATATAATATGCATTGTTATAAATTTTGAGGAGTGAATGGAGGAGATTATGAAAAAGGTATTAGCTTTGGTATTATCAGGAATAATGGCATGCTCGCTCGCAGGATGCGGTTCTGCTGCAGAGACAGGTGAGGCAGCTTCGTCAGCTGCAAATGCTGCAGTGTCAGAGGCAGCAGGTGTTTCGGCTTCTGATGTAAAGGCAGCAGCGGATACAGCTTCATCAGTTGCAGGCGAGGCAATGTCAGCGGCAGGAGAGGTTTCTTCTGATGCACAGTCAGCTATAACAGCGGCACTTTCAAGCTCGGCTCTTTCCGACGGAACTCTTACTGTGGGAACAAATGCAGCATTCCCCCCATTTGAGTACATTGGAGATGATGGGAATCCGGACGGCTTTGATATCGCACTTATCAACGCGATCGGTGAGAAACTTGGCGTAAAGGTAGAAGTTCAGGACATGGAGTTTGATTCTCTTGTAACTTCAATCGGCAACAAGATCGATGTTGCGATCGCCGGTATGACAGTAACAGATGAAAGAAAGCAGCAGGTATCATTCTCTGATCCTTATTACGAAGCTGTACAGTATGTCATCGTTCCCGCAGATTCAACTATTGCGACAGCTGATGACCTCAAGGGTCTCAAGCTCGGATGCCAGCTTGGTACAACAGGAAACTTTATTATCGATGAAATTGACGGCGCTACAGAGCAGACATATGACAAAGCAATCGATGCAGTAAATGACCTTATCAATGGAAAACTTGATGCAGTCATTATTGATAAGAATCCTGCAGAAGTCTTTGTTTCGAAGTATTCTGACAAGCTTAAGGCAATTGATGGCAAGGATTTTGATTTTGACACAGAGGATTATGCGATTGCGATGCCCAAGGATGATACAGTGCTTCAGCTGGGTGTAAATGCGGCTCTGGAGCTTCTCAAGACAGATGGCACATATGACAAGCTGGTCGAACAGTATATTGCAAATTATTCTGCTGATTGATCAGATTGATCTGACTGTTAAGGTGAACAGTAACAAAATGTACATTGAACCCGGATATCATGTATAATCAATAACCGCAGGTCAAGTGAAGACTTGTCCTGCGGTTTTTTATAAATATGTATCGGCATAAAGAACTGAAAGAGAGGCATGAGAAGTATGACTGAATGGTGGGCAGATGTAGTGGCGAAATTTGTTGCTGCCTTTATTACCAAGGATCGTTGGAGACTTTACCTTAACGGTCTTGGGCTGACAATGGAGATCGCGTTTTTTGCCGGGATCATAGGAATTATTCTGGGAATAATAATTGCACTGTGCAGGCTCTCGAGGAGCAGAAACGGCGGAAAGACATTCCTTTCTGTGATTGCGGGCATTTACATTGATGTGATCAGAGGTACGCCTTCAGTACTGCAGCTTCTCATCATGTGGTTCATAATTATGAAGAACACCACTAACAGTGTGCTGGTTGCGAGCCTGGCTTTTGGTATCAACAGCGGCGCTTATGTCGCCGAGATATTCCGCGCGGGCATACTGGCAGTAGATCCGGGACAGACCGAGGCGGGGCGTTCAGTAGGACTTTCCAAATCTCAGACCATGCTGTATATAGTTTTGCCGCAGGCCATCAAGAATGCGCTGCCGCCAATATGTAATGAGTTCATAACTCTTATAAAGGAAACAGCTATTGTCGGATATGTCGGCCTTTCAGATCTCACACGAGTGGCAAACCAGATCACATCGCGCACATATGAAGCATTTATGCCTCTCATCGGCGCAGCGGTCATATATTTCGTTGTGATAAAGATACTGACCATGTTACTGGGAATACTTGAGAGGAGGCTGCGTAAAAGTGATAACCGTTAAGGATCTTAAGAAGAACTTTGAAGATACAGAAGTTTTGAAGGGAATAAGTTACGAAGTCGGAAAGGGCGAGAAGATTGTTGTCGTAGGACCTTCAGGATCAGGCAAGAGTACCTTCTTAAGGTGTCTGACTTTGCTTGAAATGCCGACGAGCGGAAAGATATTTCTCGAGGATCAGGAGATAACCGATCCAAAGACAGACATAAATAAAATACGCCAGCAGATGGGAATGGTATTCCAGCACTTTAATCTGTTCAATAATCTGACTATTATGGATAATATAACTCTGGCTCCGGTAAAACTTGGACTCATGAAGAAGGAAGAAGCAAAGGAGAATGCTTTGCAGCTTCTCAACAGGGTCAATCTTCCCGAGAAAGCGGATTCGTACCCGGCTCAGTTATCAGGCGGGCAGAAGCAGAGGATAGCCATAGTCAGGTCACTTGCCATGAACCCGAAGGTGATGCTCTTTGACGAGCCTACGTCAGCTCTCGATCCCGAGATGGTGGGCGAGGTGCTCGCGGTAATGAAGGAACTTGCCGAGTCAGGAATGACAATGATAGTTGTCACACATGAGATGGCTTTTGCAAAGGAAGTGGCAAATAAGGTCCTGTTCGTGGATCAGGGAATCATCATGGAGGAGAATACTCCCGAAGAGTTCTTTGATCATCCGAAGAGCCCCAGACTGCAGGACTTTCTCTCCAGGGTACTGTAAACTACGCTCAGGCATGTGAGGCAAATATGTCGTACGAAGAAAATATCAGAAAGGTCGTTCCCTATGTTGCAGGGGAACAGCCCAAAGACAAAACAATCATAAAGCTCAACACTAACGAGAACCCATATCCGCCATCACCTGCGGTTCAGAGGGCGATGAAAGAGCTATCGGAGAACAAAGAGTTTCCTGACACCAGACTATATCCTGACATGGATGCTGCGCCGCTTGTTGATGCGCTTGCAAAGAAGTATGGAAGAAATACTGATGAGATCTATGTCGGTGTTGGCTCAGATGACGTTCTTTCAATGTGTTTTCTTACGTTCTTCAATTCAGACAAGCCGGTATTGTTCCCTGACATCACTTATTCTTTTTATGATGTGTGGGCTGACCTTTACAGGATACCTTATAAAAAAGTGCCGCTTGATGACGATCTGAGCATCCGTAAGGAAGATTACCTGGGTGAGAATGCAAAGGCAAACGGCGGAGTTATCTTCCCGAATCCAAACGCGCCTACGGGAATACTCATGCCCGTATCAGACATAGAAGAGATAATTGCCGCCAATTCAGGCAGTATTGTTATAATAGATGAAGCATATATTGATTTCGGCGGTGAGAGTGTGATGCCTCTTATCGACAAATATGATAATCTTATTGTTGTACAGACATTTTCAAAGTCCAGAGCAATGGCCGGCATGAGGATAGGTTTTGCCGTATCGAATGCAAAACTTATAAAGTATCTCAGGGATGTGAAGTTCTCATTTAACTCATACACGATGAATCTGCCGTCCATAGTATGCGGGGCAGAGGCCGTTAAGGACGATGAATATTTCAGAGAGATCACTGGCAGAATAATAAAGACCAGAGATAACTTTGAGAAGGAACTGAGACGGCTTGGTTTCAGCTTCAGGGATTCGGGCAGCAATTTTGTTTTCTGCACACATCCGCGGATGAGCGGGAAAGAGATATTCACGAAACTCAGGGATAGAAATATATATGTGAGATGGTGGGACAGGGATCGCATCAGAGGGTATCTCAGGATCACGATTGGCACGGATGAACAGATGGAAAATGTAGTTAAGGCATTGGAGGAAATTCTGTGATCAAAAAATATTTTTATGTATTTCTGATATCAATGGTGCCGCTGATAGAGCTCAGGGGCGCAATTCCGGTGGCTCAGGCATTCCACGTGGCGAACGGCGATTTCAATATGATAGCCGCATATATAATAATCGCCATAGGCAACATGATCCCGGTGCCGATCATTTTCTTCTTCGCGAGAAGAGTACTCGAATGGGGAAAGGATAAGAAGATCATAGGCAAATTCTTTACTTTCTGTCTCGAGAAGGGACACAAGGGTGGAGAAAAGCTTAAGGAAAAAGCAGGCAAAGGATTATACTGGGCGCTTCTCATATTTGTAGGAATTCCGCTCCCGGGGACAGGCGCGTGGACCGGGACGCTTGCAGCGTCTATACTCGACATGGATTTTAAAAAGAGCGTATGGGCTGTAATGGGCGGAGTGGCGCTGGCAGGCATAATAATGGCTGTCGTCAGTTTTGCCGTGGCATCAGGGGTCACAGCTGTTGCAGGCTGAATATGTATCAGGTGGGGTGACTATGGAAAGTAAAAAATATGACGTGAAGACCGGAGATATGATTGTCAGTCTCAGGCATCTGCCGGAAGTCCCGAAAACGGATGACAGCATAAGGATAGTGAGAGCGCTTGCGATGGACAGGTCAAGGATCCTTAAGTTTGCAGCGGAGAAATTCGAACCTAATTGGGCAAATGAGGCGGCGCAGGCACTGAGTCATCAGCCGTCACATTGTTTTATTGCGATAGAGGGCGGCAAAGTAGTCGGCTTTTCATGTTACGATGCTACTGCAAAGGATTTTTTCGGACCTATAGGAGTGGATGAGAGCATGCGCGGTAGAAAAGTCGGAGCCGCCCTGTTCATTAAGACTCTTGAAGCGATGAGAGATGATGGCTATGTTTACGCAATAATCGGCTGGGTAAGCACTGCGGCAGGCTTTTATGAAAAACTGCTCGGCGCGAAATTTATCGATGACAGCGAGCCTGAGAACAGTATTTACGCGGATCGTGTTGAGGGGTAATCAGAGTGAAAGACGGTTTTGTAAGGGTAGCAGCGGTGACGCCGAAAATAACAGTTGCAGATCCGGATGCAAATATCGCTGAAATAGAAACAATGTTCGATGAAGCGGCAGGTAAGGGCGCAAAGATCATCGTATTTCCTGAACTTTGCATAACCGGTTACACCTGCGGGGATCTGTTCCTTCAGAATACTCTGCCTGACAGCGCAGGCAAGGCGCTCAGTCATTTTGTAAAGCATACGGAAGGCACAGACGCACTTGCGTTTGCCGGCTTCCCGCTGAGATACTGTGGAAAGCTTTACAACACTGCGGCAGCAGTACAGAATGGGGAACTGCTCGCGTTTATTCCAAAGCGTTTCATCCCGAATTATTCAGAATTTTATGAGGAGAGACATTTTGTTCCGGGACCTGTAGAGGCGCGGAACATTTGTTTTGACGGAAAACAAGTGCCGTTCGGCAGCAGGATAATGTTCGATATTGACTGTGTCAGGGACTTAAGTGTCTGCGCGGAGATCTGCGAGGACGTCTGGGTCGCTGATGCACCTTCAAATGAGCATGCGCTTGCGGGAGCTACTGTGATAGTCAATCTTTCGGCTTCTGATGAGGTGGTCGGAAAGGGACAGTACCGCAGGCAGCTCGTGGAAATGGCGAGCGCCAAAACTGTTTCAGCGTATATTTATGCGGATGCGGGAGACGGGGAATCTTCAACTGATCTTGTTTTCGGCGCACAGAACATGATAGCTGAGAACGGGGTCATACTTGCAGAATCAGAACTTTTTGAGACGGGAGTCACCTGCGCTGATGTAGATATTCAGCGGCTTGTGCATGACAGACAGAGAATGAATACCTTTGGGCAGGAGGGGACAGGCAATGATTATGTGCATATTCCTGTTCATATAGCGGCCTGCGAAACGGCCGTGAAGAGAGCTTGTGATCCGAAGCCGTTCGTGCCGTCAGATGAGAAGAAGAGAAGAGAGCGCTGCGAGGAGATCTTTGCCATTCAATCGAGAGGACTCAAA
>JAQWCI010000167.1 GCA_028706005.1 Lachnospiraceae bacterium | reverse complement strand
ATCTGCATGGGGCAACCCTTTGTGCAGTAATGGCAGGCTGTACATGGGATGGTCCTCGAATTACCCATGATCCTCTGTGCCTGCTGGATTATCTTCTGCTCCTCTTCATTAAGAGGTTTGAAATTCTTCATGTAAGAAAGATTATTCTCCATCTGAGCCACATTGGACATCCCTGACAGAACTGTCAGTATTCCATCGAGTGACGCCACAAAACGTATCGCCCACGAAGCCGCTGATGCGTCAGGATCATATGCATGGAAAAGCTCCTGCACTTCCTTAGGAGGACCTGCAAGTGTGCCTCCCTTTACAGGTTCCATGACAGTAATGAGTTTGCCGTGTTTTCTCGCCACTTCATAATTTGCTCTCGAAGTGACAGACTTATTCTCCCAGTCTGCGTAGTTGATCTGAAGCTGAACAAAATCGACACCTGGATGCTCAGTCAGAAGCTTGTCAAGCAATTCCGGTCCGTCATGAAATGAGAACCCATAATGCTTTATGCGACCTTTCTTCTTCTGATCTTCCACAAAATCCCAAATACCGAATTTCTCAAATTTTTTGTAATTATTCCCCATTATTGCGTGCAGCAGATAGAAATCAATATACCGTGCTCCCGTCCTTGCAAGGCTCTTCTTGAGCTCATCCTTTGCCATACCTGCTGTAGGTGCGGCAGTTATATTAAGTTTTGTCGCAAGCGTATACGATTCACGCGGATGTCTCTCTACCAGTGCCTTCTTTGTTGCAGGTTCCGACCCCGGGTAAACAAATGCCGTATCGAAATAAGTGAAACCCGCATCAAGGAACATGTCCACCATCTGTGATGTCTGCTCTATATCAATTGCCAGCCCCTTCCTTGGAAGTCTCATAAGACCAAAGCCAAGTTTCGGAGTATCCTTAAGTTCGTTTGTCATGCTTTCCTCCATCTCACCAGAGCCTCTTTGCCGCGTCTTCTGCTGCCGCGAAAGGTCCCGGTATAACATTGATTCCTCTGTGATTTCCAAGATAGTCAGAGTCAAATGTGATCGGTGTCCCGTCCGGATTCTCAAACGGTTCATCGGGCTCGAATGCATTTCCGAGGATCGATGTGTTGATCATTCCGCATCTGAAATCGCCAAGGAAATCATAAATATTCGTATTAAGTCTGCAACTGTGCTTATCTCCGGCTTCGTCTTCAGTAACAACTTCCACCGTCACCTTATGCTTATCATCAACCAGGTTCGACTTCTCTTTGCTGCAGGCCTTCGCACCATCAAAATATGCGTTCCCGTTTATCCAAACCGGAAGATGACTGTTGTGCGCAGGTTCAAGTTTTGCCATGTCAGGAATCTCTCTATCCATCTCGAACTGCGATATCCATTCGTCGTAAGTAGGATACTCATTGAAAACATGTGTCCCCACCACGCGGTTCTCTGTCTCTGTTTTATCATCACTGTCATGTCTTATCAGGAACGGCTCGGGTGACCACTTCTGGACGAAAATATTATTGTAAATACGGTCGTCCCCGTGAAGTATGGTCATGAAGCCCATGACTTCCGTGCGATGTGGCATGTGATATGGAGTGTAGCGCCAGCCAGTGCCACCGCCCACTATCGTGAACGCGCCACAGATAAGATTATGGACAAGAGCAACTCCCTCTGTCGCGAACCTGAGCGATGCATCCGACAACAAAATGTTGTTGTCGATCAGCGTCGGGCCATGGCCCACCTCGACAAAAAGATCCTGGCACATCATGCCGCCCTCAAGTTGTTTTGCATATGAAGGGCGCTCATTATCGTACAGAAGGTTCTGTGTGATGCGCGTTCCCTGAGCCTCCCAGTCTGTCCAGATCCCCATAGTGCAGTTATGAATATGATTGCGTCTCATGACGACATCGATTGCGGCATGCATCTTGATGCCGGCGATCTCTGCGCCGCCCAGCTCCATCATGTTATTGATGTGATGAATGTGATTGTCCTCGATTATGCTGAAGACACCACCCATACGGCCTATGATTCCGCCCTGCTCGCAGTTATGAATGTTGTTGCGGCGGATGATGTGGCTCCCGACTTTCTCCTTGAGCCAGCCATGATACTGGCCGCGGCAGACTGCATCGCGCTCCATCTGTGTGGGGCTCTTTACATGTTTTGTCGTAAAGAAATGGTCATTTGCAGGATCACAGTATTTGCCTAGCGAAATACCGGCGCACTTACTGCCCCAGATCTCGCAGTCCTCTATTATCCAGCCCTTGGACCAGTGCGGGCCTATCATTCCATCCTGATAAGCTGCCGGAGGTGCCCAGGTCGTTGCAGCCTTGTTGATATTAAAACCGCTGACTGTAATGTATCCTATTCCGTTTAGCTGTGGAAGGAAGCACTCACGTCTCACTGTGATCTCTACGTTTTCTCTCGTGGGATCCGCGCCCTGGAAGTTCGCGTAAATTACCGTCTCATTTGTTGTGACATCCTGCTCAGTAAACCACTTACGTTTGGACGCTTCAGGGTTCCATGAGCACTCATAGACCGCGCCTTTTATGCATGCATCGAGCGATGTCGCTTCATAAAGTGCCTCATCATTAAGCCAGACACAGCCAGTGTGTTTGTCCCTCTTTGCAAAATACCAGTCGCCGAAGACCCAGTTCGTGTACGGATTGTACGCACCGAAGATCCCGTTGTCTATCCGCGTGACCCAGACATTTCCCTTGTATGGTTTCCAGTTCCGGGCTTCTTCCGCACCTGTTATCTCAGCTCCGAGAGGCTCAGTGCTGCGATATGTTATGCGCGCGTTTTCCTCTCCTGCATGTAGCGGCTCGACATTCTCGCGATATATCCCGGGAGCGACAAGCACTACATCCCCTGGCATTGCCGCCTTGGCAGCCTCATTGATCCTCCTGTACGGCGTTTCCTTCAAGCCGTTGCCGTCATGACAAGCATTCGCGTCTACATATATATTCATACATTGCCCTCCTTGCCTTATGTTGTAAAGCTTTAAATTCTATTTTACAGTACCTTCTGTCCGTTCGCCTTGAGCTTGAATGTCACGCCGAGCACCTCAGCCGCGCGTCTGCACATGACCATCCTTCCAAGGAATATCTCAAAGTAGTCATACATCGTGCATATGCTCTCGTCTATCTCAAGATTGAGCGTTATTGTCTTTCTCTCTTTATCGCAATGAAGGTTCTGCCCGACTACCGCGTAGTTAACTCTGTCGTGAATGTCGAACATAACAGGATCCTTCGTGCGGACACGATTGCGGCGGACATCTGTTTTGTCTGCTATTATCAGTGCAGCCGAGACCGGATCGACTGCTGTTCCCGTCGATTCATCGTGATTTGCCACAGCAGACACTACTGTCACCCTGTCCTCGAGCGGCATATCCATGCCCTTGAGAATATCATTTGCCAACAGTGCTCCGTATTCGGCGTGATGCGAACGGTTTATCGCGTTGCCGATATCATGGATATAACCGGCTATTCTCGCAAGCTCCACCTCATGCGCCGTATATCCGAAATACTCCAGGATATGTGCGGCTGCCTGTGCCACAAGTTCCGCATGCCCGACAGAATGATCGGTATAGCCCATCTTCCCGAGGATATCATTGCCCTTTTTGTAATAAGCTTGAATTTCTTTATTCTTCTTAAGCTCACTGTAATTCACTAAAAGCCTCATTTCATGTCATGTTGACTGTTGTGGTCATTTTTGTGCCACATTATTCTTGAAAAATATGCATATTTTGTAACATAATTTTAGCTATTCCTGCTCATTCTGTAACAGAATTCGGTGCCTTATATATTATCCGAGTAGTCCCTGAACTGGACGAAATCATAGTGTACACTCTTCGTCATGGTTCCGTCGTCTCTTGTAATTTCAACAGTCTGGCGTACTGAGCATGAACTGACGACCCTGATTCCTGCACGCAGCAGACCTTTCACTGCAAGATAGGTAAATGTAAACTCTCCTGCTACAAAAACGACATCAGGTTTCATATTTATCACTTTACCAATATAAACTCTGGCCAGTTTTTCCACATCCTCCGAAGATGTCGCAGGGTCTATCTGCGGAAAAGGAAGATCAATGACCTCGCCGTAAATGCTGGCAACATCAAACTGCTTCTTCTGCCATGACTCAGCGGGATGATTAGAAAAATTTAAGAACAAAACAACACCTCCGGATTTTCATAAATACTCATTTCATTTTGTTCGCCAGAAATTTCCTGTAGCTCACTCTTGTACATACATACCAAATTACCTGATCGATTGCAATTGATATCCAGATTCCATATCTCAGTACGATTCCAAACACATAACTCAGTAAGGGGTTAATTACCAGCACACACAGCGTTGCTATACGCCTCGGGATAACGACCTCTTTTTCTCCCCTCATAGCCCCTATGTATATAGATCTTTCTATCTGGAATATACATATAAATGCCACGATCAGACTGACTGAACTGCCCGCATTCGTAAACCGCTTGTCGTTCAGGAAGAATCCGAAGAACTCTTCTCCAAATAACGCTTATGAAGAAGCAATTATAACAGCCAATATAGCTCCGGTGATCAGAGCTGTCTTCAAATATGACGGGATCTTTTCCCTTTCACCTGCACCACAGCACCGTCCTATCAATGCAACACAGGCCGTCTGAAGTCCCTCACCAAAGGCGATCGAAATATTCATAAGTATCATCCCGATCGAATATACTGCTGTATTAAATGATCCTATATGAGCGACAATAACTCCCGATACCAGAAAACCTATACGCATAAGGAAATTCTCTCCGAAAAGATTAAGCACTGTTGGTCGTATCTTCCGTAGCATTTCCTTCTCACTGAATCCTTTGAGCTTTTCTTTATCGGTAAGGCTCATAAATCCCTTATGACCAAGGAATGGAAAAAGACTCACGACAAAGCCAAATGCTGCTCCAATGACTGTCGCATATGCTGCACCGGCTACTCCCAATGCCGGAAAACCGGCTTCGCCACCGATCAGGAAATAATTAAAGATAATATCCGTCACGCCTATAACAGAATTAGATAACAAGGTGAT
>JAQWCI010000166.1 GCA_028706005.1 Lachnospiraceae bacterium | reverse complement strand
ATCGTCAAAACGAGAATGAATCAGGATAACCCGCGACTGCTTGCAGTCAGCGGGTTATGTGCGCATTAGAGACCCGCCCGGACATGAGGATGAACACTTAAAGAACACGTGTAACGATTTGCGGAGCAAATCGTGGTATCATAAAACGTGCACCACAAGGTACACGTTTTTTTCTGCGTGATGGATGGAGGCAGGATGTAATATGTTCATAATAGCTGGACTTGGTAACCCGGGACGGGAATACGACGGAACACGGCACAATATAGGTTTTGACGTGATAGATGTGCTGAGAGAGAAGTATGGCCTTGACACAGGAATACGCTTCGGAAAGTCAGTAATAACAAAGGGAATAATAGAAGGACAGAAAGTCCTGCTCATGAAGCCACTCACATATATGAACCTGAGCGGAGTGGCCGTGCGCGAGGTCGTAGATTACTATAAAGAGGATCCGACTGAGAATCTCATTGTAATAAGTGATGATATTGATCTCCCCGAGGGAAGTCTCCGCATAAGGAAGAAGGGGAGCGGTGGCGGACACAACGGTCTGAAGAATATTGTCCTTAATCTAGGTACAGATGAATTCAAGCGTGTGCGTGTTGGCGTAGGCGCCAAACCTGACCCTGATTATGATCTCGCTGATTATGTCCTTGGACATCCAAAGGGGGAAGACAGGAAGATAATGGATGAAGCCGAGGAAAATGCGGCGGCTGCAGTGGTAACGATCATGAATGAAGGCGCTGACGCTGCGATGAACAAATTTAACACAAAGAAGACGCAGAACGACTGATTCAATGCAATGATCAGAAGTGATATGAGGTATTTATGAACACAATATTTGCTCCGCTTGCGGAGTCAGAGGAATATAGAAAAGCAGCGCGGCTGCTTGCGGAGGAAAAGGGAGCTGTTCTGGCGGATGGATGTGTGGATTCTCAGAAGACGCATTTTGCTTTTGCGCTGTCAGAAAATGATGAGCTCAGAGGACATAATAGTGCCAGGCTTTTTGTGACGCACAGCGAGCTCAGGGCACGCGAAATTTTCAGCGATTGTTGTTATTACGATCGCAATTCAGTTCTGTTCCCGGCAAAGGACCTTATCTTCTATCAGGCAGACCTTAGAAGCCGCGAAATAGAGATACAGAGAATAAAGTGCCTGCGCAGGATGATAGAAGGCCGCGGAGTCACTGTGGTAACCACGTTTTCAGCACTCATGACACCGCAGGTCCCACTGGCGGTGCTCAGGGAGAATGTACTCTCATTATCAAAGAACGAGTCAATACATGTTGATACCATCACGAAGAAACTTGTGGCGATGGGGTACGAACGAAATGCACAGATAGATAGCCCCGGGCAGTTTGCGGTCCGTGGGGACATCATTGATATTTTTGATCTGACGGAAGAAAACCCTATCCGTGTTGAACTGTGGGGAGATGACATTGAGTCGATAAGGAGCTTTGACGTGCTCAGCCAGCGCTCACTGGAGCAGCTCGAGCTTGTCAGGATCTACCCGGCGACGGAAATCATACTTTCTGAATCGAGAGCGGATGACGGGCTCCGCCGGATGAGAGAGGAAGAAGATAAACAGGTAGCCGTTTTCCGCGCAGACATGAAGACTGAGGAAGGCGCAAGACTTAAGAAGTCTGTTGACGAAACAATCGAGAAGGCTGAACAGTGGAAAGATTACAGCTCCCTTGAGGGCTTTATTAACTTTTTTTATCCGAACACAGTGAACTTTCTTGATCTTTTCGATCGTGAACACACACTGGTATTCATCGACGAGCCTGAGCATGTACGTCAGCATGGTGAAGCGGTTGAGATGGAATTCCGTGAAAACATGAGCCAGCGTGTTGAAAAAGGCTATATCCTGCCCGGACAGATGAATCTTCTTACATCTTTTGACAGAGTTGCAGCTGATATGCTCGACTACAGAAGAGCGGGTCTTTGCGCGCTCTCAACGGACAGTGTGTTCTTCCCGGACAGGAGCGGGAAGGGTTCCATACATCTTAGATCAAGGAACACCCAGAGCTACAACGGAAGTTTTGACGCGCTGAGAAATGACCTTGAAAAACGCAGGAAAGAGGACTGGAGAGTTGTTATTCTCACCGGATCGCGCACGAGGGCAAAACGTCTGGCTCAGGATCTGACAGACAATGAGGTCGCGGCATTTTACAGTGAGAATCCCGGCAGGGAACTCAGGCCACGCGAGATCGAAACAGGCTATGGTCATGTGACACACGGCTTTGAATACAGTGATCTGAAGTTTGCAGTCATTGCTGAAACAGATATATTCGGTGAGGAGAAACAGCGCAAAAAGAAAACTCATCGATATAAAGGCGCCGGCAGGATCACGGATTACACTGATCTTAAGCCCGGTGATTTCGTTGTGCATATAGATCACGGTATCGGTGTCTACAAAGGCATTGAGAAGATCGATGTCGATCACATCACGAAGGACTATATCAAGATAGAATACGGCGGCGGGGATATTTTATATGTTTTGCCCAATGACCTTGATGTGCTCCAGAAATATGCCGGCGGAAATTCTGATGCCAGGCCTAAACTTAACCGTCTCGGGTCGCCTGAGTGGTCAAACACAAGAAAGAAGGTCGAGAAGGCCATAACACTTGTGGCGGATGACCTTGTTGAACTATATGCGAAGAGAAGGCAGAACAGTGGACACGAGTTTTCTGCCGATACTGAGTGGCAGAAGGAATTTGAGGAAATGTTCCCGTATGAGGAGACAGAAGACCAGCTGACCGCGATCGAGGACACCAAGAAGGACATGGAGTCGACGAAGATCATGGATCGCCTGATCTGCGGCGATGTCGGGTACGGCAAAACTGAAGTCGCCATCAGGGCTGCTTTCAAGGCGGTACAGGACGGCTTCCAGGTCGCTGTGCTCGTGCCTACGACCATTCTTGCCCAACAGCATTTCAATACGTTTACGGAGCGCATGCACAGCTTCCCGGTCAAGATAGAAGTGCTGTCGAGGTTCAGGACAACAGCGGAGCAGAATAAGACACTCAAGAATATTACGAGCGGTATGACTGACATTGTCATCGGGACACACAGACTTCTCAGCAAAGATGTGAAATTCAAGGATCTTGGGCTGCTCGTCATAGATGAGGAACAGCGTTTCGGAGTGGCGGCAAAGGAGAAGATCAAGAAGGCAAGAGAAAATGTTGACGTCCTGACGCTGACGGCGACGCCCATACCGAGAACGCTCCATATGAGCCTCGTAGGGATAAGGGACATGAGTATCCTGGAGGAGGCACCGGGAGACAGACATCCTATACAGACATACGTCATGGAATACAATGATGAAATGGTGAGAGAGGCCATTGTCCGTGAGCTTTCAAGGGGCGGACAGGTCTATTATGTCTACAATCGCGTGAATGATATAGACATGGTGACTGACAGGCTGCGCGCTCTTGTGCCGGAGGCACGTATATCATATGCACACGGGCAGATGCAGGAACATGAGCTCGAGGGCATCATGTATGATTTCATCAGCAAGAAGATAGATGTTCTTGTCTCGACGACGATAATAGAGACAGGCCTTGACATCACGAATGTGAACACGATCATAATACATGACGCTGAGAGGATGGGACTTGCACAGCTCTATCAGCTGCGCGGGAGAGTAGGACGCTCCAGCCGGACAGCATATGCATTTCTGATGTACCGCAAGGATAAAATGCTCCCTGAGGAGGCGGAGAAGCGCCTCGCTGCGATCCGCGAGTTTACTGAACTCGGGAGTGGCTACAGGATAGCAATGCGAGACCTTGAGATAAGGGGCGCCGGATCAGTACTGGGACGCGTGCAGCATGGGCACATGGCGGCTGTAGGTTACAATCTTTATTGCAGGATGCTCAATGATGCGGTCCGCAAGGCAAAACGCAAGGCCGACCGGGGAATTGCCGCCGCGACAACACCTGCAGCGGATGCTACAGAGGCGGCATACAATACATATAATGGTCCTGATGATGACGATGCAGAAGAGATCCAGACAGAGGTGAAGCTGGCTGTTGACGCTTTCCTGCCACCTGAATATATCGTGAACGAGGAGCAGAAGATCGACATTTACCGCAAGATAGCGGCAATAGATTCAGTTGAAGACTGCAATGATATGAGAGATGAACTGAAGGACCGCTTTGGAAAGATCCCGGCCCCGGCGGAAAACCTCATAAAGATAGCAATGATCCGTTCGACGGCGTAGAAGATGGAGATCACTGTCATAAATGGCTTTGCCGGTATGATAAAGCTTACGATGCTTCCGAACGCGCATATAAAGCCACAGAACATCCCGGTATTCCTGAACAGTTTCAGGCCTGACCTCAGATTCATTGCCACGAACCTGCAGTTTGAGTACAGCTACCATCCGTCAGGACTGATAGATAAGGATGAACAAATCCTGCTGGACACAACTGAGGACTTGCTGAGCCGTATGTCAGAGGTCCTGAGGTAAAAGACAAACAGCCAAAATAAAGCAAAAATTGCCAAACCGGGTGATGTCATTTTGTCGCCCGGTTTTTTATTATAGATGTATGCAGTGCGGAGGCTGCCGTGAAATGAAATACGGACATTTTGATACTGAACATGATGAATATGTTATTGACAGAGTAGATCTTCCGACCTCATGGACAAACTACCTCGGCGTGGAAAACATGTGCGCAGTCGTAAACCACACAGCCGGAGGTTATTTGTTTTACAAGTCGCCTGAGTATCATCGCATAACAAGATTCCGCCCCAACGGTGTTCCGATGGATCGCCCGGGCGACTATGTTTATATCCGCGATGATGAGTCAGGCGATTTCTGGAGCATCTCATGGCAGCCTGTAGGGAAGCCGTTAGACAAGGCACAATATTCTGCGCGCCACGGTCTTTCATATTCAGTCTATGAGTGTGATTACAGCAATATTCATGCGAGTGAAAAGCTCTGCGTGCCGAGCGGGGACGACGCGCTCATCTGGGATGTGAACATAACAAACAATGATTCCGCAACCAGAAAACTTTCGGT
>JAQWCI010000165.1 GCA_028706005.1 Lachnospiraceae bacterium | reverse complement strand
ATAGTAAGCGTGAGGAAGCCATTTAGCCCTGCTTACTCTTATACCATCAGCCTCCCATAAAGATACAAGATCAGCCTCAGAGCTGATCTTTCTGCCGGCTTTGTCGGTGAACATTGATGATGAATTAAACACTGGTCTTGTCCTGACTGTCAGAGGTCTTACGGTCTGCATAGCGGCGGCATTCTTTTCAGCTCTCGCCGCACCGTACTGCTCATCCCATATTCTCAGTATCCAGTCGGGAATAGAATATTTCACAGAAAGAGAAGATGTGTTTCGTATATCGTCAAGGATTCTGTCCCTGTTTCTTGCTGTATTGCGCAGCACGGCGTTGACAAAACCTGAAAGCTCGCCAAGGCCGTATTTCCGCACAAGTTTCACCTGCTCATTGCAGGCCGCTGAATCAGGAACAGAATACATAAACAGTATCTGGTATATGCCCATGCGAAGACTCATTCGTATCACCGGGCGAAGCTTTGACACCGGCTTTCTGGAAAACATATCAATCACTGAATCAAGCAGAATTGCGTCGCCGATACAGCCATCAGCCAGACGTTTTATAAATGATCGCTGTGTGTCGGAAAGATCAGCCCTGCAATCAAGTGCGTTCCTGACCCCGGCACTCGTCCCCTTATTGCTCTTTTCCCCATGAAGAAGGATGTCCAGGACTATGTCTCTCTCATCAGTCATTATCAGTCGCGTCTCCGGTTGTTGTTAACGATGAGAAGAAGTCTGAGGAGCTGCAGAATTGAAGAAGCTGCCGCCGCGACATAGGTCATTGCCGCTGCTCCGAGTACTGCTCTGCTTCCGCTTATTTCTTCTCTTTCAAGGATTTCATTCTTCTCCAGCATTTTGAGTGCCCTGTGTGATGCATTAAATTCTACAGGAAGAGTTATAAGCTGAAAGAGAACGCCAAAGCAGAACAGAACTATGCCTATTTCTGCAATGATCATTCCTATTGAGTCCTGCCCTGATCTTGTATATCCGATTCCCAGTATCAGACCTATTATTACCATCGGCAGTCCGAGATTCGACCCGAAATTTGCTATCGGGACGAGAGCTGACCTTATTGCCAGCGGAACATAACCGTTGTTGTGCTGCATCACATGACCGCACTCATGTGCAGCCACCCCGATTGCCGCTACAGAACGTGAATCGTAGACATCATCGGAGAGATTGACTTCGCCCGTCTTTGGATTGTAGTGGTCTGTAAGTGATCCTGAAATATGATTTACAGAAACGTCACTGATGTTATTTATACTGAGAAGCCTTTCTGCCACCTCAGCACCCGTCATACCGCAGGCCGCCGGTACCCTTGAATACTTTTTATAGGTACTTTTGACTCCCGCACTCGCTATCATACATAACAGCGCACCCGCCAGAACAAGTATATACGTCCAATCGTAAAACATACTGCCTCCATGCCGGAACTATAGTTCCGTCTTACTTTTTCCCAGATTCCATTATCTCACCTGCCGAAATCTGGCAACCGAGCAGAAATTCCCTTACATTCATCCTCTTCTTACCCTCGAGCTGAATATCGGTCAGAGCCAGCATCCCATCACCGGTAGCAACATAGATTCTGTCACGGTCAGCTCCAAGAACTGTGCCGGGTGTTCTGCCTGTTTTTTCCGGCACCACCTCGGCAGCCCAGAGTTTTAATGTCTTGTTCCGAAACCTTGTGTATGCTCCCGGCCATGGATTCATCCCTCTGATCAGGCGCTCTATGCACACAGCCGATGCGTTCCAGTTGACAGCGCCCATATCTTTATTGAGCATTTTGGCATAGCTGCTTTCTTCATCTATCTGTTTCACCGGAATGAAATTCCCTGATTCAATATCACCAAGATGTTCCACGAGCAGTTTTCCACCGAGGGCGGCCAGCTTATCATAAAGACTCTGACCTGTTTCCCCGGGAGTCAGCGTGACACTTTCCTGAAACAGAATGTCACCGGTGTCTATGCCGGCATCCATCTGCATTATCGTGACACCGGACTTGCTCACTCCGTCGAGTACCGCTCTTTGTATGGGAGCCGCTCCCCTGTATTTTGGAAGAAGCGAAGCATGAACATTTACACACCCCTTAGGCGGAATATCAAGTATTTCCTGCGAAAGTATCTGTCCAAATGCTGCTACGATCATAAGATCCGGTTTTTCTTCCCTGAGCCTCATTATAGCCTCAGGATTTCTGATTCTTGAAGGCTGGAACACCGGAATACCCCATTTCTCAGCACATGTTTTGACTGGCGTCTCTGTTATTCCTCTTCCGCGCCCTTTTTCACGGTCTGGCTGAGTCACGACAAGGCTCACGTCAGCTCCGGCTTCCATAAGTGAATTCAGCGTTGCCACCGCATAGTCCGGTGTGCCCATGAATATTATCTTCATATTGTCCGGGGTTCCTCTTCCTGATTGTCCTGAGCTTCCTGTGCTTCTCTCTCTGCCTGTTCCTGCATTTCGGCAAGTTCAGAATTATCTATGAGGTCTCCCTCCATCATTTCCGTATACATTTTGCCGTCAAGATGGTCTATCTCGTGGCAGAATGCCCTTGCAAGGAGATCCTGTCCCTCATATTCCACCTCTTTCATATTGCGATCGAACGCGGATACTTTCACGTATTCAGGTCTTTTCACGACCCCTGACTTTCCCGGCAGTGAAAGGCAGCCCTCGTAGCCCGTCTGCTCTCCACTTGTCTCAATGATCTGAGGGTCTACAAGGATAAAGGGATCATCCTGTTCAGGCGAAACATCTACCACGACAATTCTCTTAAGTATTCCGACCTGCGGTGCCGCGAGGCCTACGCCCCCCGCTTCATACATTGTATCCAGCATATCATCAATGAGCTCCTCAAGACGGGGAGTCATTTTCCTGACTTCTTTTGAATGTTTTGTCAGCACGGGATCTCCGACCTTGCGAATACTTCTAAGTGCCATGTTTTCCTCCATACAAATATTAATATGTGTTCATTGGATCAAAATCAAACTGTACCTGACTGTACCCTTCGTTTCTTCCGGCATTCATCCTGCCTTGAAGCTCCGACTCGATACGGTCTTTGTACTGCACAAGTTTATCATATTTTTCATCTTTGATATAGCATACGTATCTGTAACTGTCTCTCACCTTTGACAGCTGAGCCTCTGACGGTCCTATCACAGTGGACAAAGGCTCTGTTTTGTTTTCATCATCGACGAACATACGCACATCATTGATCGTATTAAGCGCTCTGTTCTCATCGGGATCCTTCACCTGTACCGCCAGCATATGATATGCAGGTGGATACATCAGCAGTTTCCTGTATTCCATCTCCTCATTGTAAAAGGCTTTATAATCTTGTTTTGCCGCCTGTCTTATCGCATAATTGTCGGGTTCATACGTCTGAATCACGACTTCTCCCTTTACACTTCCGCGTCCTGCTCTGCCGGCCGCCTGCGTCAGGAGCTGGAAAGTGCGCTCCGCTGCTCTGTAGTCACCGGTATTGAGTGAAAGGTCAGCCATGAGTATTCCAACAAGAGTGACCTTTGGAAAATCATGGCCCTTTACTATCATCTGAGTTCCTACAAGAATATCAGCTTCCTCATTTGAGAACTTTGACAGGATCTTTTCGTATGAATCTTTCCTCGTAGTCGTATCCGCATCCATCCGGAGCACCCTCGCACGCGGAAACATCTGCTTTATGTTCTCTTCGACCTTTTCTGTGCCGGCTCTGAATCCCGCAATATACTTTGATCCGCATTCAGGACACACTTTCAGGGCAGGCATTGTAAAACCGCAGTAATGGCAGACAAGGTGCCTGTCTCTTCCGTGTTCCGTAAGTGAGACATCGCAGTGGGGACATTTTACGACATAGCCACACGACCTGCACGAAACAGATCCGACGATGCCCCTGCGGTTAAGGAACAGCATGACCTGTTCGCCCTTATCCAGCCTGTCCTCGATCCTCGTCTGAAGCTGTTCCGAAAATATTGATCTGTTTCCGGCCTTGAGCTCGGCACGCATATCCGTAATTATCACTTCAGGCAGATTTTCTCCGGTGAGTCTCCTGTTGAGCTCATAAAGTCTGAATTCCCAATTCTCCGCCTGATAATACGATTCAAGCGACGGAGTCGCTGATCCAAGCAATACTGCAGCATGATCCCACTCCGCTATCTTTATTGCGACTTCCCTGGCATGATATTTGGGCATATTCTCATTTTTGTAGCTGCCCTCATGTTCCTCGTCCATCACTATGATTCCAAGTGCCGGAAATGGCGTGAACAGCGCTGACCTCGGACCGATTATGACATCAATTTCACCGCGCCGTGCTCTTTCGTACTGATCGAACTTTTCTCCCTCGGAGAGCGTGGAATTCATCACTGACACACGATCGCCAAAGTGACCATAGAACCGAAGGAGTGTCTGATAAGTCAGTGCTATTTCAGGAATCAGCATTATAGCCTGACGCCCCCTGGCGACAATTCCCTCAATTATTCTTATGTACACTTCGGTCTTTCCGCTCCCTGTGATGCCGTGAAGAAGGGAAACTCCGGGATTACCACTGTCAAAATCACTGAGGACTCCCTTGACTATGCTCTGCTGTTCCGGCGAAAGGTTAAGCTCCTTTACTTCTGCTTTTCCGCCTTTTACCGGGTTCCTCAGGCTCTGTTCGATGCTGACTTCTATGAGTCCTGCCTTTTCCAGTGACTTTATGGTTGGTGTGGTAATATGAAGTTTATCCGTGACAAGAGAATACGGCTGTTCCCCTACTTCCATCAGTCCTTCGAGGAGACGTGCCCTGGCTACCTGATGCTTCTGCTGATAAAACCTGAGACGTTCTGCCGCATCACTCCTGGCTGCTCTCAATCTGATAGTTTTCTTTTCTTCCGGTCTTACCGACTTTCTTATCGGCAAAACAGTTTTGAGCGCAGTTATAGCAGTAGATCCGTAGTGTTCCTTTATCCACAGCGCGAGCCTGAGAGCTCTCTCATTCTCGTTATGCCCGGCATTTGGATCACATGGGCCCGCAATTGTTTTGACTTTATCCGCAGGATATGAGCAGCT
>JAQWCI010000164.1 GCA_028706005.1 Lachnospiraceae bacterium | reverse complement strand
CCCTTAAACTTGCTTTCATGCTAAGTTTCGGCGGCCGTGGCCTACCGGGCGGAGCCAGATCTCGCGCAAATCTTAGCACCAAGCTCCTAAACTTGCTTTCGTGCTAAGTTTTCTCGTCGTGTACGCCCTGGCGCCTGCCGCAATCTTACGAAATCTTAGCACCAAGCTCTTAAACTTGCTTCCGTGCTAAGTTTTGGACGCCGTTGCCTCGCGTGAGGAGCCAGATTCCACGCAAATCTTAGCACCAAGCTCTTAAACTTGCTTTCATGCTAAGTTTGCGCTGCCGAAACCCCAAGTGGCGCCGCCGCGCAAGATTGTTGTACAATACTAGTAACAGAGGTTTGCGAAAATGATCGAGAATAGTCATGACTATCTTGAAAGCAAGACCATTAAAGAGTTGATAGCATCCGCGCTGCAGGTGAGGACTCACTCATATTGTCCTTATTCAGGCTTTGCAGTTGGCGCAGCACTGGCCATCACCACAGGCAAAACATATTCATCCGGCACTCATGGCACCAAAGAAGTCGCAGATTGTTCTGTCGAAGGTGCGGCAAATCACGCCGAAGCCACAGGCAGCATCACCATCTACACCGGCTGCAACATTGAGAATTCCGCGTTTTCTCCGTCTGTATGTGCAGAACGTGTTGCAATCTTCAAGGCCATAAGTGAAGGCTGTGATCCGGCTTCTTTCAGAGCAATCGCTATTGTAGGTGGAAAGAACGACAAAAAAACTTGTTCAAGTCACAGCCAAAACAAGTGCAACCGTTCAGAAGGCACTTCCTGTGCGACTGCTTCCACTGAAGCTGCCTTCATTATTATAGATGGTTCAGTCCCTGATTTCTGCCCGCCCTGCGGCGTTTGCAGACAGGTGATGAGCGAGTTCTGCGATCCGGACAGGTTCATGATAATACTTGCCAGGAATACAGACGAATACAAGATATTCACTCTCAGGGATCTGATGCCCGAATCTTTCGGGCTGTGATTAATGCGATTGGAAACAAATCGCATAAGCGATTGGAAACAAATCGCATAAGCGATTGGAAACAAATCGCATAATCGACATTACTATGTCATGGAGGTGCGTATGCATTACTCAGAAGATCCGACACGTCAATACCATATTCAGGTGGCGAAAGGTGAAGTTGGCCGCTATGTCATTCTCCCGGGTGACCCCGGAAGGTGTGAAAAAATCGCAGCTTTCTTTGATGAGCCGGAAAAGATTGCATCAAACAGGGAGTTTGTAACATACACCGGCAAGCTGGACGGGGTGCCGGTAAGTGTAACATCTACAGGAATCGGCGGTCCCTCATCGGCAATAGCGATGGAGGAACTTGCGAATATCGGAGCGGACACTTTTATTCGCGTCGGCACCTGCGGCGGAATGCAAACTGATGTGAAAAGCGGCGATGTTGTAATAGCGAGCGGGGCTATAAGGATGGAGGGCACAAGCAAAGAATATGCACCTGTTGAGTATCCTGCAGTCGCTGATATAGATGTACTTGACGCGCTGCGCAGTGCAGGAGCAAAACTTGAAGTTCCCTGCCACACAGGTGTTGTTGAATGCAAAGACTCATTCTATGGACAACACGATCCCGAAAAGATGCCTGTCAGTTATGAACTGCAGAACAAATGGCAGGCCTGGCTCAGGATGGGCTGCCTCGCATCAGAAATGGAATCAGCAGCTCTGTTCATCATTGCACAGTACCGTCGTGTCCGCTGCGGATCATGTTTTCTCGTGATGGCAAATCAGGAACGTGAAAAGCTCGGGCTCGATAATCCTGTCGTACATGACACAGAAGTCCCGATACATATTGCGATCGAAGCGATCAGGGAATTGATAAAATCAGACAAGAAGTAAGGTTGCACATTACCCTTTACAGATGCGAAATATAAGAGCGGGCAGAAAATATCCTCTGTGGATCAATCTGCCTGCTCTTATTCTGTCACTCTTGAAAACTCACACTCTCCGCGGCGTACGCACACTTCGCATCCCTCAGTGACGCATGAGGTATCGCGCCCGGAAAGTCCTATGATCGCCGTCACCGATTTTGAAGGTTTCATGAGAAGTGACTCTGTAAGTGTTATGCCGACTGTCCGCGGCATATCCAGCATAGCCGCAAAATCTTTCTGCAAAACAAGCGGCAAGTCCCCATATCCAGGCGAAAAACGCGGTCTTGTAAAGAGCCCCTGCTCAAAAGCTTTATTTTTGATTTCTTTGTTTACACCGTCAACATAGGCTTCAATCATAGCCGCGGCCGCGGCCTGATATATCGCGGCTTTTACAATAGACGTGATTTCAGAGCGCGCAATCAGTCTGTCGGGGCCAAGCCCCAGAGTCGCTGCAAGGAGGAACGCCTTTGTACAGCCCTTTAGATTATGTGTGAGATTGCTGCTGCAGGTCTTCATCCTGCCGATATCAATTTCACAGGTGCCGCCTGACTCCGTGAAAACCACATCATATTGACGATATATGTATTTTGGTTCGGCGGCATCATTCAGTTCAGATACGCAAAAATCAATCATTTCCGAAGTAATACCGTCAGATGGTGTTCCCTTATATCCCAGATATCGCTCGACCTCGCTGTGGTTTACATCTATCATTTTTCTCACCAACATTTCCCGCACTCGCTGTACGTAAGGAATCTCGCCGTACTGTCAAGACACATAACATCGTGAGCATTTCCCGCACTCGCTGTACGTAAGGAATCTCGCCGTACTGTCAAGACACATAACGTCGTGAGCATTTCCCGCACACGCTGTACGTTATGGAATCCCTGTACCAGGCAGCAATCGTTGTTCTGTTTCTACTTCAGGACTTCCGACAGATTTTTCATTATCGCGGCAGCCACGTCCGGTTTATTCATCGAATAAACATGGATGTGAGTCACGCCATTTGCTATGAGATCAATTATCTGCTCCGAAGCATACACAATTCCGGCCTGCTTCATCGCTTCGGGTTCTTCTCCGAAGTGGTCGACTATCGCGCGGAACCTTTCAGGCACATTAGTTCCTGAAAGCGCTACACTGCGGCTCAATTGTTTTGCATTTGTGATCGGCATGATACCGGCGAGAACAGGTACATTGATGCCTTTCTCCCTTATCCTGTAAAGAAAATTGTAGAGGATATTATTGTCAAAAAACATCTGAGTCGTCAGAAAATCACAGCCCGCATCTACCTTCTCTTTGAGATGCATTATGTCTTCTTCTTTGTGGGTGCACTCAATATGCCCCTCCGGGTAGCATGCACCGCCTATGCAGAGATCACTCTGTGCCTTTATCTCTCTTATGAGATCACTTGCATGCTCGAAATCATACTCGACACGGCCATCCTGCGGAATGTCCCCACGAAGAGCCATTATATTCTCAATATTATCAGCTTCTATCTGCTGTACCATATCGGCAACATGTTCCCTTGTCGACGCGACGCATGTCAAATGCGGCAGCACAGTGACACCGTACTTCTCATGAAGATTTGCTGCGATCTCTATCGTGTATTTACTCGTGCTCCCGGCAGCGCCATAAGTGACGCTCATAAAATCCGGATGCAGCGCACATATCTCTTCAGTAGCCAATTTTACCTTATCTATCCCGTCCGCCTTCTTTGGCGGGAAAACTTCGAATGAGATCGTAACTTTGTTCTGTTTGAGCAGCTCGCTGATTTTCATAACTGGCCTCCTGACCTGAGCTTACATGGGCGCTTTCATTGATGCCTTCGCTTACATTTTCATCTGTGCCTTCGCGGACGCTTATTTCGTTTTCCTTCGGGCCGCTTTTGTTTCAAACATTGTAACTCACAATAGCGTAACACAGAAGCAAAACCTGCCCGGCAATAAAAAAACCGGTCAGAGAATTCTCTCTGCCGGAATAATAAACACTTTTCATATGGCTGACCTTAAATTTCCGAATGCCTTTATTCACCACTCTACTGCAACATCAATAAGGGTGGAATCACCTGCTGCAAACGAACCCGTATCAGCTACTATTGCGGTTCCAAGGCTCGTCTCAACAATACTGCCAAGCGGATGCACGCTGTAATCAGCAGCTACAATGATATAGCCATCAAACATCTTAACGCCATCTGACCTTGCCCAGCAATCTCCTGAATAGCCAAGTGAACGAAGATTATTGACACAATTTGTCATGTCGAGATTGTAATACGTCTCTTTGCCGTTCGGTCCGTAATTGACGCCTGATGAACGTGTCAGGATCGAACCGCTCCATGTAAAACTTCTTGTCTGTGCGCTGAGAATGCTCTGCTCAGTGGCCGTATCTCCGGAGTTGACCGCATTAGCAAGATTCTCTGCTGTCACTTCAATACCACTGTCCGTGTAATCTGCTGCTCTCGTTACTGAACCTGCCGCTGAAAAGATAACAGCGACTGCAACGATTGCAAATATTGTATTGATGATCCTGGATAAGTTACGCACTTTTTGTCCTCTTGTCACAAATTTGTAAAAAGTGACTGAGGACATATTACAAAACTATTTCATATTTGTCAAATCTAATATTTAATTTGTAACAAATACCGAATCCGCGTACCTAACAGTTGCCATAGCATCCTTTGCGTATGCGTCCGCGCCTATCTGCCCGGCGCACTCAGCTGTCATCACGGCTCCTCCGACAACTACTTTTGTGTCAGGCTTCTTCTGTCTTAGAAGTTTTAT
The DNA here is from genome assembly GCA_028706005.1 of Lachnospiraceae bacterium. Classification (GTDB taxonomy): domain Bacteria; phylum Bacillota; class Clostridia; order Lachnospirales; family Lachnospiraceae; genus CAG-791. The sequence continues at coordinate 378 of JAQWCI010000164.1, read as the reverse complement.
CGTCTGTTCCATTGACACGACAGTCGTGGTCATAAGGGCTGAAAGTCCTACGAGTCGCACATTGCCGTCTATCGCAGCGTCGACTATTGTTTCCGGTGCCACATCCTTGCCGAGATCCATGACATCATATCCGTAGTTCTCAAGCATGACCTTGACAATGTTCTTTCCTATATCGTGAATATCCCCCTTTACGGTCGCGACGATAATCCTGCCCTTTACTGCGCTCTCCGTGCTTTTCATTGAATCCTTTACCACGGCAAAACATGCCTTTGCAGCCTCGGCGCTCATAAGGAGCTGGGGAAGATATATCGTGCCCGCTTCAAATCCTCTGCCCACTCTGTCAAGAGCAGGAATCAGTTCTTTATTGATAAGTTCCAT
>JAQWCI010000023.1 GCA_028706005.1 Lachnospiraceae bacterium | reverse complement strand
CGGAAGCTTTCGCAATTCTCCGTCCATTCGGATTCCGCTGATTTGCTCCGCAAATCGCTCCGTCCTCATGTCCGGGCGGGTCTCTAATGCGCACATAACCCGCTGACTGCAAGCAGTCGCGGGTTATCCTGATTCATTCTCGTTTTGACGATACCACGAATTGCTCCGCTTCCTTCGGAAGCTTTCGCAATTCTCCGTCCATTCGGATTCCGCTGATTTGCTCCGCAAATCGCTCCGTCCTCATGTCCGGGCGGGTCTCTAATGCGCACATAACCCGCTGACTGCAAGCAGTCGCGGGTTATCCTGATTCATTCTCGTTTTGACGATACCACGAATTGCTCCGCTTCCTTCGGAAGCTTTCGCAATTCTCCGTCCATTCGGATTCCGCTGATTTGCTCCGCAAATCGCTCCGTCCTCATGTCCGGGCGGGTCTCTAATGCGCACATAACCCGCTGACTGCAAGCAGTCGCGGGTTATGTGTGCATTGAGACCCTGGTATCGTCACATTGTATAACGTTCGTTTTTTTCTACAACTATTTTGACTTCGTTTTCGCCTTTGTAGTATGCATTGGCCTGGAGGGTGTCTCTGCTTTCGACTATGCAGTTTTCTATGCAGGTGTTGTCTCCGATATATACGTCGTTAAGAATAATTGAGTTCCTGATGATGCAGTTGTTGCCGACATAGACCTTCTGGAACAGTACTGAGTTCTCGACCGTTCCGTTTATGATGCAGCCTGCTGCCGCAATGGAGTTGTGCATTGTGACTCCGACATTGTACTTTGCAGGAGGCAGGTCTATGACCTTGGAATTCACCGGCGGATACTGTCTGAAGAAATAGTCGCGGACTTCAGGTTTGAGGAAATCCATATTTGTTCTGTAATAGTCTTCCACAGATGCGATATTGCTCCAGTAGCTGTCCAGTTTGTATCCATATATACGTTTGACATTGCGATAGCGGATCAGGATATCCTGCACAAAATCGTATCTGCCCTCATCCTGTGCTTTCTCGAGAAGGTCTATGAGCTGTCTTCTTCTGATCACATATATGCCACAGGATATAGTATTTGATCTTGCTACAATAGGTTTTTCCTCAAAGTCCAGTATTCTGCTGTCCTCATCCATGAGCACTGTTCCATAACGTTCCACGCTCATGTCTGCCGGCATGTCTTTTACGACTACAGTTATATCGGCTTTTTTATCAATATGGTATTTCAGGACCTCGTTGTAGTCCATCTTATAGATACAGTCACCGGAAGCGATCACAACATATGGCTCATGCGAGTTCTTGAGGAAACTCAGGTTCTGAGCTATTGCGTCCGCCGTTCCCCTGTACCAGCTGTTGCTCTCACTTGTAAGCGCAGGTGTGAACAGGTACATCCCACCCTGCTTGCGTCCGAAATCCCACCATTTTGATGAGCTCAGATGTTCATTAAGACTTCTTGAGTTGTATTGTGTAAGTACTGCGACTTTCTGGATATGTGACCACTCCATATTGCTGAGTGCAAAATCTATGCTGCGGTAACATCCGGCTACAGGCATCGCACACACTGCGCGTTTATCCGAAAGTTCTTTCATCCGCTTGCTGTTGCCGCCCGCCAAAACTATACCAAGTGCTCTCATATCTGGTCATCCTCCCTTACAAGACTTTTTCCGCTCTCAAGCCTGCGGTTCGGATAATCCTCGACTTTTGTTTCACCTGCGATCAGGACGTTCTTGCCTATGCTGATTCCGTCAGGCACCACCGCCTTCTCTCCTATCACAACAAGACCGTCACAGTAAATACCCGGATTGGTCTCATTCTGGCGTTCATCGCCCTCACCCAGAACATCATCATCACCGATAACGGATTCCTCCGCAGTTATCACTTTTTCAAGGGAGCAATTCTTCCCGATCACTGTCCCATTCATGATTATGGAATCACGCACTACTGTGCCTTCCCCTATAGTGACATCGGTGCCTATAACTGAGTTGTAGACTTCACCGTAAATATCAGTTCCTTCACCTACTATAGACCGTTCTATTGCACTGTCCGGTCCGAGATACTGCGGCGGAAGTGTCTCATTGCGTGTATATATCTTCCAGTACTCCTCATAGAGATTGAATTCAGGAATAATATCTATGAGTTCCATGTTCGCCTGCCAGTAACTTGTCAGAGTTCCCACGTCCTTCCAATAACCGTTGAACTCATAAGCAAACAGATTCTCCCCCTTGTCTTTGCAATAAGGGATAACATGTTTTCCAAAATCCATGTTGGGCTCGCTGGCATTCGCGATGAGTGCCTCTTTGAGCACCTTCCAGGAGAAAATGTAGATTCCCATGGAAGCCAGATTGCTGCGGGGCTTCTCAGGTTTTTCCTCAAAGTCCACAACTCGATGTTTATCATCAGTGATCATTATTCCGAAGCGCTTTGCCTCTTCCACTGGAACAGGCATTACGGCTATCGTGACATCAGCTCCGCTTTCCTTATGAAAATCAAGCATATTCTCATAATCCATTTTATAGATATGATCGCCTGAAAGGATCAGAACATAGTCCGGATTATAGCTTTCCATATAGTCCAGATTCTGGTAGACTGCGTTCGCAGTCCCGGTATACCACTCTGTATCGTGCATCTTCTCGTAAGGAGGAAGCACTGTTACACCTCCGACATTGCGATCAAGATCCCACGGAATACCGATTCCAATGTGCGTATTCAGTTTTAACGGGCGATACTGCGTCAGAACACCTACAGTATCTACTCCGGAATTAATGCAGTTGCTCAGCGGGAAATCTATGATCCTGTATTTACCGCCAAAACAAACCGCCGGCTTTGCCATCCTCGACGTCAGGATTCCCAAACGTGACCCCTGACCTCCGGCAAGAAGCATTGCGATCATTTCTTTTTTGACCATTGCGACACCTCTGTAATTTATTTGCGGTCGCTGCAATCCCGCGTATCCGCTTTAAAAATTATAACACCCGCATTGGTAAAAAGGAACATTTGCAAGCCTCCAATTGGCTGTTTTATGTGAATTTTACACAAATATCAACAGAAGTTCACGCGAGTGCCCGGCTGATAAAAATGTGGTTTATAATAGAAGCGGAATAATTCATATATAATATTTCATAATTCCGGAGGCATGATCCATATGTATCAGATTGACTATAAAAAACCGATCCATGTATACTTCGTCGGTATCGGCGGCATCTCAATGAGCGGTCTCGCCGAGATTCTTATGTCGCGTGGATTCAGAGTATCAGGATCGGACCGCGATAAAAGTTCCATAACTGAAGCTCTTGAGCACCATGGCATAAAGGTCTTCTACGGGCAAAAAGAGGAAAACATAACAAAAGATATAGATCTTGCGGTCTTCACTGCTGCCATCCACCCTGACAATCCTGAGTTCAGGGCTGTTGAGCGCCTTGGCATACCTCACATGACAAGAGCTGTTCTTCTCGGTGAGATAATGAGAAATTATGAGACACCTGCAGCTGTGAGCGGCACACATGGCAAGACAACAACCACTTCCATGCTTTCAGAGATCCTTATAAATGCCGGCACAGACCCGACTCTTTCTGTAGGCGGAATACTTAAGAGCATAAGCGGTAATGTCAGAGTCGGAAAATCAGGATGTTTTGTCACAGAAGCCTGTGAGTATACCAACAGTTTCCTGAGCCTCTTTCCAAAGATCGGGATCATTCTCGACATAGACGCGGATCACCTTGACTTCTTCAAGGATATAAATGATATCCGCCATTCTTTCCGCAGATTTGCCGGGCTTATACCAGAGGACGGCACGCTGATAATTAACAGCACTATTCCCGATCTGAACGAAATAACCGAGGGCCTGAAGTGCCATATCGTAACATACGGGAGTGACAGCAACAGCGATTATTACCCCACTGACATTATTTACGACGAACATGCCCACCCAACATATACTCTTCACAGCCGTGATCTGAAATCCGGCAATATGATGCCGGATTCCCGCATTACACTCCGCATCCCCGGTGAGCACAATATCTATAACTCAATGGCTGCTGTTGCCGCAGCGGATATCTACGGTGTAAAGCGTGATATTACTGTATCATCATTATTTACATTTGAAGGTACGGATCGAAGATTTGAACTCAAGGGGCAATTTAACGGTGTAACAGTGATCGATGATTATGCACACCATCCGACAGAGATCAGAGCCACTTTGAACGCGGCCCTGAAATACCCACATAATAAGATCTGGTGTGTGTTCCAGTCACACACATACTCCAGGACAAAGGCTCTGATGCACGAGTTCGCCGAAGCTCTTACTCTTGCAGATGAAGTCATTCTTGCAGACATATATCCCGCCCGTGAGACCGACAATCTCGGCATAAGTGCGGAAACGCTGCAGAAAGAGATCCTGAATCTCGGTCACCCCTGCTACTACTTCGGAAGTTTTGACGAAATAGTTAATTTTGCAAGGAAAAATTGTAACAAAAATGATTTGTTGATAACAATGGGAGCCGGAAATGTCTACGAAATAGGCGATGCTCTGGTGAAAAAATAAAAGTAATCAGATTTATCCACATAATCCACCCAAAAATTTCCACACCGTTGAATTTTAAACAAGGCATATATTTACGGGCTTTCAAAGCGTTTTCCACAATATACACTTTTTCCACGCTCTGGTTATTTGTTACGGTGTCGTTTCCGGCGATGAGTTTTTTTGGTTCTTTTGTCAATATCCTGGTGCCTGACCTCATGCTATACTGCATCTGTTTGAAACAAAGCAAACTTATAAAGTCTGGGGATCCGGGGGGTGTTGTTATGTATAACAACAGCTGTGGTTCGACGTCTCTGTCGAATCTTTTTATTGATGATTTCATGAAGGATGCAAATGATGCGCAGATAAAGGTCTATCTTTACCTTCTCCGCATGATGAATGCCGGAAAGAATACAAGCATCACTGATATTGCCGACAAATTCAATCATACCGAAAAGGATGTCCTGCGCTCACTGGGCTATTGGGAAAAGCGTGGTCTCATCACGCTTGAGTTCGATTCAGAGCATAACCTTACAGGCATCTACATGAAGGAGCTCCGCGATGAGGAGCTTCATGACGAGAAAACAAACAGCCGTGTTATATCTGTGGCTCCAATGCTTCAGCGATCATCCGGAAGACAGATTGGGACAACTGTCGCTGCATCCGGCGCAAATGTGCAGCCATCCATATCAAAGCCGGCAAAACAAGTCCGCAGCGCTGAGGCTCTCGCCGCATTCAAGGCTGACCGCAAGCGCAGGGAACTGCTTTTCATCATAGAGCAATATGTCGGCAAGCCACTTTCAGTCAATGAGATAAGGACTGTTGCCTATATCTCGGAGGATCTTCATTTCTCCGATGACCTTATAGATTATCTGTTCCAATACTGCGTAGACCGCGGCAAAAAGGATTTCAGATATATAGAAAAAGTTGCAGTCAACTGGGCTGAGAACGGTGTATCTACCACTGTTCAGGCCAAAGAGAATGTCGCAGGCAGAAAGCCGGCTTCTACACAGGGCAAGAATCCATTTTCACAGTTCAAGCAGAATAATTATGATTTCAATGAGCTGAAAGATATTCTGGACAATTGAAACTAAGTCCACAGCTTCAGGAGTTTTATGTCTTTGAGTAAGGAACAGTACGACAGTATCATGTTAGGCTATATGCAGAAGCAGGATCGAAACCGTCATGAGCTTGTACGCAGGCGCGATGAGGTTTACGGTGCTGTGCCGGGTTATCGCGCTCTTGACGAGAGCGTTCCGGGGCTCGGAATGCAGCTGCTTAAAGCGCGTATACAACATCGATCCGATAAGGCATCCGGATCCTCTTCCGTAAATACCCGGAGTGAGTTTTCAAGGATAAGCCGTGAGAAAAAGGCCCTGCTGCTCTCAAATGGCTACCCTGAAGACTATCTCGATCCCATTTATGACTGCGCAGACTGTCATGATACAGGTTATATAAACGGTGTCAAATGTCACTGTTTCCGTCAGAAAGAAGTGGCATGTCTGTATGCCGGTTCTCATCTTTCTGAACTGACCTCAATGCAGAATTTCTCATCTCTTTCCGAAATATGGTATACCGGCGAAGACCTGCTTCGCTTCCGAAAAGCTGAAAAGGCAGCCAAATGTTTTGTCGAAAGTTTTGATACGGAATTCCACAACCTTCTGTTCCACGGCACCGTCGGAACAGGTAAGTCATTCCTGTCTGTCTGTATCGCGCAGAAGCTCATTGAAAAAGGTCACCCGGTGATTTATTTTTCAGCTGCCGACATGGTCGACCGCATATCGGCACTTTCATTTGACTATAGATATAAGGATCAACTGGGTAGTCTCCTGGAAGATCTTTACGACTGTGATCTGCTGATCATTGATGATCTTGGCACAGAGATGCTCACAAATCTCATATCGCCAAGGATCTTCACTCTTATAAACGAGCGGCTCCTCCGCAGAAAATCGACTATCATATCAACAAATCTTTCTCATAAAGAACTGCAGGACAGATACACTGACCGCATCTTCTCAAGGCTTGCAAGTGAATATGATTTCTACGAATTCTCCGGCCGTGATATACGGCTTCAGAAAAAGATAATGTCAAAACACAACATTCAGAATATGAAACAGTAATTATCCACAAGGAGGCAACTGACATTTATGGAACTGAGCAGAAGAGGTGAAAAGCGCGAACTTGAAAGCATTCCCGTAGGGTCATTGGGGCTTATACCCCTGGCGGGCTGTCGTTCAATGGGTGAGGAGGTAGATTACTATCTCACCAAATGGCGAGCAGAGCGCGAAAGCGAACACAAGAGCAGTCTTGCTTTTGCCGGCTATCAACGTCCGACCTATATCATAAACGGAGATGTCCCCAGATTCGGGACCGGCGAAGCAAAAGGTGTCCTGCGCGAATCCGTACGAGGTATGGATCTTTATATAATGGTCGATATCTGCAATTGGAGCATGACATATTCCCTGTTCGGTCAGGAGAACCACATGTCACCCGATGATCATTACCAGAACCTCAAGAGGATCATAGCAGCTGTCGGAGGCAAAGCTCGCCGCATCACCGTAATAATGCCATTTCTTTACGAGAGCAGGCAGCACAAACGCGCAGCACGCGAATCACTGGACTGCGCAATAGCACTTCAGGAACTTGTCCGCATGGGCGTTGATAACATCATAACCTTTGATGCTCATGACCCTCGTGTGCAGAATGCTATCCCGCTCAGCGGTTTTGAAACTGTTCAGGCATCATACCAGTTCATAAAGGGACTGCTCAAGAACATAAAAGATCTGTCGATAGATTCAGACCACATGATGGTCATCAGTCCCGATGAAGGCGGCATGCAGAGAGCTGTATATGTCGCCAACGTCCTTGGTCTTGATATGGGTATGTTCTACAAGAGAAGAGACTATACACGCGTTGTTGACGGACGTAATCCGATCATAGCGCACGAGTTCCTCGGCAGCAATGTTGAGGGCAAGGACATGATTATTATCGATGATATGATTTCTTCAGGCGAAAGCGTCCTGGAGGTCGCAAAAGCCCTCAAAGAGCGCAAGGCAAAACGAGTGTTCATCTTCTCGACTTTCGGACTTTTCACCGCCGGTCTTTCGAAGTTTGACAAAGCATACAAAGAAGGACTTATAAACTACGTCCTCACTACAGACCTGATCTATCAGACAGAAGAATTACTTGAAAAGCCATGGTATATAAGTTGTGGAATGAGCAAGTATATCGCATACATAATCGATACTCTTAACCATGACAGTTCTATCAGCGATCTTCTCAATCCAAATGACCGTATACAGAGCGCTGTCATAAAATATAAGGAGTCACAGAAGACCGGGATCTGGAACTGACAAGCTCCGTCAAAACTTAAGATAAGACAGACTATACTTATTGCGGATTGACAGTGGTGCAAATACACGGCACCTATGTCAGTCCGCTTTCATTTGATAACAGACGTAGCCTCCGCCCTTTGTGAATTTCTCTTCGGCTTCATCTCTGTCCATGCGGATCAGAGTTCCGTCAGCAGGATCAGCAACGACAACGACACTGCTGTTATACCCGACAATCAGCATCGCACTGCTTCCACCGTCGAAAAGAGCCAGCACAGGCTTTTCACAGCTTACATAGTAAAGAATGGAGTCAAGCGAGCAGCCTGCAAGGTTGTAAGCAACTGATCCAGGTATGGAGTCCTCAATTATACTCAGAATATTATTATTGCTCTGCAGTTCATTCTCTGCACTTACGGCGGCTCCTTCGAATTCGAATATCGCATCGAGACAGGCTGTAAGGGAATCCTCTCCTTCAGCGGCTATCACGCCGGTAATCGCCATTATCTGATTTGAGTCCGTATTACTGTCGTGTTTCCAGATATACCTTCCGGTCTCGTCAAGCGCCTCGCCGGAATTTTCCTCTGCCTGTTTCACGGCCTCTGCGGGGGTATTGTATACTCCCTCAGCCCCGTACATATCATAGACATAGCAACGCTGGCTGTCCTCACTTGTTTTGACTGGCAGAGAAAGAGCTCTGCTTCCTTCATAAATGACTGTCTTAGGCTTTACGAACTTGACTGATTTACCGTCAAAGCCACGCATGTTGACAGTTATCGTCGTCTCATATTTATCAGAGACCACCTGGCTTACATAATTGGTCCCCTGTTCGCTGCTGTCAGATGTCAATATCTGGTCATCATCTACTGTGACGAACAGACCATCATCTGCATTTTTCTTTGCTCTGTGCAGAGTGATCTGTGTCCCGTTTACATCAGCGCCTGTGACATAGTAGCCATTCATTTCGTAATGCTCAAGCACAGAAAGGTCTGAATCCACAATATCAACTGAATACATATACTGGTCTTCCTGACCTGCTGCATTTGTTATTACATCATTTTTCCTCGCAGTGCCGTATATGAGATCCTCTCCTATAAAACCAAGTGTCTGCAGCTGTTCCCCGGAACCGCCCTCTATTTTATTATCTTTGAGCGTGGAGAAATTCATAAGCGTAATACTGTTCTGTCCTGTTCCACCGCTCTGCGATTCCCATGCAACCATCTGCCCCGACTTTGAAACTTCAAGTGAACCCGGAGTGAGATTATCAGCTGCGGTAATAACCGTTCTGTCTGTTGTGTTGACCTCATACAGTGTTTCATTTATCAGAATAAACAGCGTGCTGTTCTTATTGTTGAAGTATGAAAGTTTTTCTACCTGTGTCTTAAGAAGCTCGTATGAGCCGTCATACGGAAGAAATGCAAGTTCCTCTACAGTGTGGAACTCACCATTGTAAATATATATGGCAGCTCCCAGTTCACCTTCGTGCTCTCCTCTGTTCATATATCCGTACACAAGAAAATCTACACTTCCGGTCTCGTCCACATCAAGTATGCGTATTCCTGATTCCCTGTAATTCTCTCTTTCATCCAGACTGTCCGCATCGGCAAAAGCAAAGACCTGTGAAACTACCGAAGATGCCGGAGTGCATTCGTACAGACGCCCTGCATTAACAAATGCATATGCGGATCCTCCGTCACTTTCCTCGAACAGCATATTACTGTCGGTTATCCCCAGTGTTATTACATCAGATGCATAATTGTCGTCGACTTCCGGATCAAACACCTGCTCCATGCTGCGATAATAATCGGCCAGCGTTACTCCATCGCTTCCACTGTCCAATCTGTAGTACTCAGTGCAGTCATATTTAACACTGCCGCTTTCCGTATCTGATGTGAGTATGTAATCCATCCTAAGCATGCATGTGGAATCCTGAAGATCATTTATGGTTATAACGGGAGCCACTATCTCAGTAGGCGCAATATCTCCGTACATGACCTGATTATAGTTGCTGTGAATGCTGACCGAAGCGTATGTACTGTTAGCGTCTGCATTTGCCGTATCATCCGTCCCCTGTGAGAAATAGCTGCTTACTGTTCCATCATCCTTATTTCTTACGGCTGCGTCATGGAACTTCTGCGCAAAAGCGAGTTCCTCTGATGCTGCAGTGATATCACACTCTATAATACGCGAATAGTAACGGACTACGCTCCCGTCAGTCCTGTCAAAAAGAAGCACGAGCATGTATTCCGTGTTCTGTTCTATAAGATCTTTAACTGCTAGCTCCGCATTTATCAGGTTATTGTCACCGGTCGTAATATCCTCGACCGTGCCATCCTGAATAAGCCTTTCTCCGTCAACAGTGCGCACCTCAAAGGACAGGCCGGCCATTTCCTCACCATATGTATCCAAGGTGAAACAGACCTTCCTGTCCTCTGCTATCGGTGTAACAACTGTATGAAAATGACTTATGTCCCGCTCTGATACATAGCCGTGAAGTTCATTTACGTCGCGCCCTGCGGCCTGCATTGTAATGACCGGCAGTGTCGCCGCCTTCATATCCGCAGTAACATCAGAGCTGCTCTGATTAGAGAGCAGCTCCATGCCACATACGATTGCTATGAACAAAGCCACCGCATAAATTAATCTGAATATAGAATTACGCATGTTCAGTTATTGATTTTCCCTGCTGTCCTGAAGGAAGTTTTCTTCTTCCCTCTCTTTGTACTGATGAGCATCCTCAAGCATCATGTCTTTGATCTTCATAAGACGTGTCTGCGAACTTCTCTCGTTCTCATCAAGTTTCATGGAAATGAACTTAATGCTCGTCTCCATATCCGGGATCAAAACATGTTCCAGAGCATTGACTCTTCGTCTTGTCTTCTCGATCTCGGCTGCCAGGAGCTGACATGTCTTCTCGATCTCGGCAAGCTTCAGCATATCCGGCAGGATACCTGCAAGAGAAGTAACTGCAGAGTCCAGATCGCTCGATGTGAACGCCAGACCATATGAATAAATATCATTGGGATCTGATGTCCTCGTAGTGTACGTATAAAGCGGAACATCTACACTCATGATGTTCTTTGTATCAGTGACAAGCTGAACTTCCTGTTTGGGAGACATGAACGAAACACGGACTTCCGCGTCCGTCATTCCGGAGGCCGCGAGCGAAAAGTTCTTGTTTGCCGCGTTTATACCAGCCTCTACGTTCTCTCTCAGCGCCTTATTCTCCCTTACAAGTTCAAGGAACTGGCGCATCAGCTCATCACGTTTATCCTTAAGTAGTTTATGTCCCCGGCGGGCGGTGCTCAGCTTTTTCTTGAGCCTTGTGAGCTCCATCCTTGTAGGATTTACATTTGTGGCTGCCATCTATAGCCTCCGTGCTGTGATCATTTTGCGTCGTAGTACTTGTCAAGATACTCGTCCTTGATACGTTTCAGTTCGGAACGAGGAAGTATGCGGAGCAGATCCCAGCCGATATTAAGTGTCTCTTCAATACTGCGGTCTGTGCGGTATCCCTGTGAAACAAATTTCTCTTCAAACTCATCGGCAAATTTTGCATACAACTTGTCGACATCACTGAGAGCAGCTTCTCCGAGGATTACCATGAGTTCCTTGTTCTGTTTTCCTCTTGCATAAGCCGCAAACAACTGATTAAGGACATCTGCGTGATCCTCACGTGTTTTGCCCTTGCCTATGCCCTTATCTTTAAGACGTGACAGTGAAGGAAGAACATCTATAGGCGGCTGAATGCCTCTCTGGTACAGGCTTCTGCTCAGTATTATCTGACCTTCCGTTATGTATCCTGTAAGGTCGGGGATAGGATGTGTCTTATCATCCTCAGGCATTGTCAGGATCGGGATCATTGTGATGGATCCCTTTTTGCCCTTCTGACGTCCTGCTCTCTCATAAAGGTTTGCAAGATCAGTATACATATATCCGGGATAACCACGGCGTCCGGGAACTTCCTTGCGGGCTGCTGATACCTCACGAAGCGCATCGGCGTAGTTCGTGATATCTGTCATGATTACCAGTACATGCATATCCTTTTCAAATGCAAGATACTCAGCTGCGGTGAGAGCCATACGAGGTGTTGCAATACGCTCAACAGCCGGGTCATTTGCAAGGTTCATGAAAAGTACTGCTCTGTCAAGAGCGCCTGTTTCACGGAAGCTCTCGATGAAGTAACTTGACTCTTCAAAGGTAATGCCCATGGCCGCGAAAACAACAGCAAACGGTTCATCTGTGCCGCGGACCTTTGCCTGACGGGCAATCTGCGCTGCAAGCTGTGCATGAGGAAGACCTGAAGCTGAGAATATAGGGAGCTTCTGTCCACGGACCAGTGTGTTAAGTCCGTCAATAGCTGAAATTCCGGTCTCTATGAATTCCTCGGGATATGCTCTTGCTGCCGGATTCATGGGAAGACCGTTTATATCACGGCGCTCATCCGGAAGAATATCAGGACCGCCGTCTATAGGCTGGCCAAGACCATCAAAGACACGTGAGAGCATATCTTCAGAAACACCGAGCTCCATGCTCTTTCCAAGGAACCTTACCTTACTGCTCTCGAGGTTAAGACCTGCAGCATTCTCATAAAGCTGGACAAGTGCATTCCCCCCATCGATTTCAAGAACTTTGCAGCGGCGTTTCTCTCCGCTTGCGAGTTCAATTTCACCGAGTTCATCGTATGCGACATTTTCAACGCCGCGAACGAGCATCAGGGGACCGGCGATCTCCTGAATTGTTCTGTATTCCTTTGGCATTAGAAGTCCTCCTTCTGCGAAATCACCTTATCGACTTCAGCGTTGATCTCTGTCTCGACCTTCTTATATTCGGTATCAAGATCATCTTCTTTTGTATATTTATAACGGCCTATCTGCTCCCTTACAGGAAGTACAATAAGCTTTTTGACATCCGCACCCTGTCCGAGCGCCTTATTGCAGGCCTCATGGAAATCAAGGATAAGATTCATCATCCTGTACTGCTTCGGAAGTGATGTATATGTATCGATCTCATGGAAAGCATTCTGGTGCAGATAATCCTCACGGATCGATCTTGCTGTTTCCATCTTGAGTCTGTCAGGTGCGCTGAGTGCATCTTCACCGACCAGCTGTACCATTTCCTTCAGGGACGCTTCATCACTGAGGATGGACATTATCTGTCCTCTCTTCTTCATCCAGTCCTTCTCGACGTTCTCATCGAACCAATCTCCGATAGTCTCAAGATACAGAGAATATGAATTCAGCCAGTTGATAGCCGGGAAATGTCTCTCATAGGCAAGCTGTGCATCGAGGCTCCAGAACACCTTGACTATACGGAGCGTTGCCTGCGTTACAGGCTCTGAAAGGTCGCCGCCTGCAGGGGAAACAGCACCGATAACTGAAAGTGCACCTTCGCGGGGATCACTGCCGAGTGTTTTCACACGTCCTGCTCTTTCATAGAACTGGGCAAGTCTTGATCCGAGATATGCGGGGTAACCTTCCTCACCGGGCATTTCCTCAAGACGTCCGCTCATTTCACGGAGAGCTTCTGCCCAACGTGATGTTGAGTCAGCCATAAGTGCTACTGAATAGCCCATATCACGGAAGTATTCTGCTATTGTGATTCCTGTGTAAATTGATGCCTCACGGGCTGCAACAGGCATATCAGAAGTATTTGCTATAAGGACTGTTCTTTCCATCAAAGAATACCCTGACTTTGGATCCTTCAGTTCAGGGAACTCATTAAGAACGTCTGTCATCTCGTTTCCACGTTCGCCGCAGCCGATATATACAACTATATCTGCGTCCGCCCATTTAGCAAGCTGATGCTGTACAACTGTTTTGCCTGATCCGAAAGGTCCGGGGACTGTCGCTGCGCCGCCCTTTGCAATAGGGAAGAGTGTATCGATAACTCTCTGTCCTGTGACAAGTGGCATCTTGGGAGCCAGCTTTTCCTTATATGGACGTCCTTTTCTTACAGGCCATTTCTGCATTAGTGTGAGCTCGATGTCCTTGCCGTCATCGCCCTTTATCTTTGCGACTACGTCAGTGACTTTGAAATCACCTTCTGCAATTTCACTCACAGTTCCTTTAAATGCCGGGGGAACCATTATCTTCTGAGAAACGATATGGGTCTCCTGCACTGTACCAATTACATCTCCGCCTTCTACCTTATCGCCGCTCTTTACGGTTGGTACAAAGTGCCAGACCTTGTCTCTTTTAAGTGAAGGGACCTGAACACCTCTCTGCAGAAGGTTACTTCCAGTGACCTTCATGATATCGTCAAGAGGTCTCTGAATACCATCGTATATACTTCCTATAAGGCCGGGCCCGAGCTCAACGCTCATAGGCATCCCTGTACTTTCAACAGGTGCTCCCGGTGCAAGTCCTGCTGTCTCTTCATAAACCTGAATTGAAGCTTCTCCGCCGTGGATCTCGATGATCTCACCGATCAGGTTCTTCTCACCGACATGGACCACATCCGACATGTTAGCGTCACGCATGCCCTCTGCTACAACAAGCGGTCCGGCAACTTTTTTGATCGTTCCTTTGCTCATTAACTGTTCCCTCCAAAAATGATATCTGAACCAACCGCCTGTTCGACGGACTTCTTCACAGCCGAAATGCCCTCTCCCGTGTTTCCCGAAATGCCGGGAATCTGTATGATTGCCGGGCTCGGCAATGTCCGGTAATGCTCAATTTCATTCTGGATCTTCGATGCGAGTGCCTCAGTGACATATATGACTTTGTAGTCGCCTTCAGAAAGTCTTCTGAGCGTCCTGCCCGCGTCATCGATATTCTTCTCGTCAAAACTGAATGTATCGAGTCCAAGTGCACTGAAACCGTAGATGCTGTCCCAGTCGCCCATAACCGCAATCTTAGACATAGGTCTCCCTCACCCTTCCCCGTATAGACTCATCGGGCAGATCATTTCTCTTTCCGGTGAGTATAATGCGAACTGATTTAATCTCCATCCGGCGCGCAAGAATATAAGCAGCCAGCGGATCTATCCCGAAAGAATTATGAAGCTGAGGCTGAATCTGTTCAATCAGATAACTGTCGCACGCACACTCAAAAGCTGACGGCGACTTGCTCAGCATATCGACCACAGCAGAAAAACCTGTGCTTCCAAGATATGTTTTGAAGCTCTCTTCTCCCTGCGATGCTGAATCAGCAAGTGAAGATACATCAAGATGTTCGCAGTCTGCAAGCGCATTGCCGAGGAAAGTGCGGTCTTTACCGGTTCTTACGGCACGGGCACATATCTTTACATCGCTCATTGCCGCAACATATTCCCCATAAAGAGCAAGAAGCCTGCTGCCTGTTGCCTTGCCAGCCTCACGGATGGCATCAAGGGCAGCTCTGTCGATAATGATATCGCACAGCTGGCCGTCTCTCGTCTTGAGCAGTGTTTCCATAGCCCTGGCTGCCGGCTCCTGCATACGTTCAGGGAGCGCCTTGAAATCACGGGCCGCAACTGCCTTCTCTATCTCTTTTGGATCTATGGTGATACCGTCTTCCTCGTATATGCCGTCATGTATGTCACTGGTACAACATTCCTTGATGGCTGCCTTAAGGTTATGATAATCAGACTGATAAAGGAAAACATCAAAAATATCGATGTTGTCCGGAACCAGTTCCCTGATAAGTTCCCAGGTCTTCTTTTTTTCACGGTCAAGCATCTGCTCGGCCGACATCTCCGGTGCGCCCCAACCATGTTCGACAAGAAGCTTCATCGCAGCATCTTCATCCGGAGCAACTATAAGCTGTTCCATGAACTGATGGTTCAGAAGTTTTGTCTCATGAGTACGGATACGGGCGACCGCATAAATATAGCTGTCCTTTGCCATGTTAAGCCCCATGATCAGAACAGTATCTCACGGATCCTGTCCTGGAATTCATCTTTTCTAGCGGAAAGCTCCGCGTCAAATGTACAGTTCTGTTCTATGCCTTCATAGATGAGAACGAATCCGTCGCTTATATCCGCCGGTTCTGCAACAGCTGTGAGTTTTCTGCCTTCTCCGAGCTTTGCGTTTATTGATGCCACAAAGCCTTCAGGAAGTCTGGCAAGATCATTTTTGTTAAAACAGATCCTGCCCTCACCATTCTGAGCTTCATTTACAGCCATTTTTCCGATAATGGCAAAATACCTGTCATCAGGGAGTTCTTTTATGGCTTTTCTTACCTCATCAAAGGTTTCTGTTATAAGCTCCTGCTTTTTAGCAAGAATGCTCTGTCTTGAATGGAGTTCCGCGGCAGATTCGGCTCTTGTCCTGGCATCCGCTTCTTTCCGCTCATTTTCGGAGCGGATCTTTGCCACTGCAGCATCAGCATCTATCTTTGCGGCTGCTTTTATGGCGTCAGCTTTTTTGCCGGCCTGCGAGACTATCTCTGATGCTGTTGCCTCGGACTCAGTTTTTATATCTTCTATGATCTTGTCTATTCCGTTCATATCTACCCTCATGCCGACGCTACACTGCGTCCATCATAATCAGATGCTAAGACTTGCAATTCCGAAGATTGACAGAATGGATACAAGCAGAGCAAGAATTGCGTATGTCTCGACCATTGCAGGGAAGATCATTGCTTTACCGAACTGATCAGGCTTCTTGCTTACAAGTGCAATAGCTGAAACAGCTGCATTAGCCTGCTGGATAGCTGACACGAGTCCTACAAATGCCATGGGCATACAAGCTGCAAAATAAAGAAGTCCCTTTTCCAGTGAAATATTGGAATCGCCGCCCATGATACCGATCTGAGTAAGGGTGATGAATGCAATAAGAAGTCCGTAAATACCCTGTGTGCCTGGGAGCAGCTGAAGGATAAGTACCTTACTGAATTTCGAAGGGTCCTCGGTAACGACACCTGCTGCGGCCTGTCCGGCATGACCTACACCGATTGAAGATCCGATACCAGCCATAAGTGCTGAGCAGACAGCGCCTGCCAGTGCAAAGAAAAGTCCTAAGTTCTCCATGATTATAATTCCTCCTTGATAGTGAAGTATTTTGTATTCTGTTTGAACGGTTCGAAGGCCTTTCCTCCGCCGTCATAGAACTTCCCGAAGAATTCGACATATTCAAGTCGATTAGTGTGAACATAAGCACCGAGAGCATTGATAAGAAGATTCAGTGTATGTCCGATAATAAAGATGATTATGAAAAAGATGACTCCTATGAGCCCTGTGCCTGTCGCGACCATACTGCCCATCTTATTAAAGACCTGAGCAATAACACCTGTCGCAAGTCCGAGCGCCAGAAGTCTTGAATATGAGAGGATATCGCTGAGCCAGCTTGTGATTCCGTAAGCAGAATACAGACCCTTCAGTATTCTCTTGAACCAGTTGTGAGATTCTCTGCCGCCGGTAAGAATTACACCGATAAGTCCTATTATTGCGACAACTCCTGCGACTTTTCCCACACCTGCTGAAAGTGTTGCGATGCCAAGCATTGATGACATCATCGGAAGTGTCAGCAGATAAAAAATTGCTCCGCCGACCAGCATATACCAGAATATACAATCATACAGTGCACCAAGAGGATCGTGATTCTTAAAGCATCCGTATGCCTTAGCTCCGAGTCCGACAAAAAGATGTATTATGCCGACAAGGAAGCAGAATGAAAGCATTCTCATCGGACTATCCAGCTGATCGAACCATATCGGGCTGAGTTTTATATCAGGTCTGCCGAAAAACGTGGTCGCTATGACATTGACCGCATCACCGAAGAACGAACCGAACATGAAGCCCCAGAATGTGGTGGAAATACCACAATAGAGAAACATTTTCATCGTTCTCTTCATTCCCTCACCCATATTCTTCTTTTTAAGAAGAGCCAGGGACGTGGCAATGACAATAATAATTCCGTAACCCGCATCCGACAACATCATTCCAAAGAGGAAATAATAGAATATTGAAACAAGTGTCGATGGATCAAATTCGTGTTTTGTCGGAAGAGAATAGCTTTCAACAACACTCTCTACCGGAGAAACGAACCCGTTATTCTTAAGTGCAACAGGCGGTTCCTCGTCCGGAGCCGGATCCTCAGTTTCAAAGATCAGGTCGAATTTTTCATTCATGTATTTACCCAGACTGTCGCAGTAACGCTCCTCTATATACGCTTCAACAATGAACGTCACACGGCTCTGTGAGAGCTGGCTCAGCACATCGTATTTATCAGCGCGGAGCCTGTAGTAATCAGATGCAAATCTGATCTTTTCTCTTTCAACAGCAAGTTCCTTTATCTTTGCGTCATTTGTTGTGAGTATATTATTCAACTCACCAAGGCGCTCCTCAAGTCCCGTTTTTGCTTCCACGGGATTTGTCGACGACGCCGGCGGCTTTGCGAAATTCAGCTTTCTCAAAGCTTCACGGACTTCGTCCTCATGCTTCCTGCCACAGATAATATACAGACAGGTCTGCTCCGGAGCTGACGAAATGACATTGACATCAAGATCATCAACCTCAGGTGTCTGCTCTTTGATCATGGCTTCTGCCTGATCAAGGGTAAGATCGCCCGGCAGTGTTCCCGTAAAGACCGCACTTGCCTTCGTCCCGTCAAAATCAAGCGGAAGATCATATCCGAGCCATGGCTCAAGTGCGACCACCTGTGATTCTATTCTGGGAATCTCCGCTTTCGCATCTGTACATTTCTTATCATATGCGAGGATTGAACTGACATCCTGCATTGCGTCATTCACTGACTTTATGCGCTCTTCGAACTCATCGTCCGATATAGCGGTTTTGCCGTCAAGCATAGACAGAAGACCGCTCTTCTCCGGCGCGTGCTCTCCCAGTACAGTGAGAGCCTGTTCACATTGCTCCGCACTTCTGTGGTAAGTTGCAGCCGCCTGAGTCTTGTCCTGTCTCATAAAAACATCATCGCAGGCAAGCGTGCTGTGTATCTCGCAAGCTCCCTGACGCTGCAGAAATTCAAGAATCTCTTTCCTGTCTTTCTTGAGCGCGCAGATCAAAACACGCTTCATCGGTAGAACAGACATACTTTATATCCCCCTTTCCCTTGTATTTTCACTTCTCCCACTTATTCGCCGAGAGAAGCTATCACAGCTTTTACAGCCTCAGGCATCTTTGCCCTTGCGCTCATTTCAAGCACGTCAAGTTTCTCCCTGACGCCAGTTCCAAGCTCGGTCTCCCTTTCTTTGCACTCATCGTTCACAGCCTTCAGTCCTGCTGCTCCCTTTTCGCGTTCGATTTCGACCGATTTTTCCTTAAGACTGCCGGCTTCAGACTCAGCTGCTGTGATCATTTCCTGTGCCTGCTGCTTCGCCTTCTGTTCCTTCAGAGCCGCTGCTTTTTCTGCCTCGCGGATCTTGTCTATCGTTTCCTTTGCCATTTCCACCTCCGGTGAGGATAAGAGTGGAAAATTATGCTGATGCATAATCTTTCACTCATATAAAGAAAAAATACACTCATAAAAGCTATGTTTCATTTTATGGCCAAACAAGTGTATTTTACCTTAACACATGGGATTATTCAACAAAGACATTCCTGTATACACGGATTCATTTGTATGGTGTGATTGACTTTTTCCTGTTACACAGATAACATTTAGTATAAATTCCGCACTCACAACAACCAGCCATATTTATTATGGAGCGTGCAATGGATAAAACTACTGTTCTTTTTCGCAAACGTCTTATTCCCGAAGAGTGTGTCCGCCTGGATGATGATGTCATTCTCCGGTGCGATGACAACATGATCGTCACTTCATGGAAAGCTCTTCATCCAAAACATGACCTTTCCCATGGTTATTCGATCTATTATCTTAAACGCGGCATAAAGGTCAGCCGTTTTATCTCTCATGACGAGAAACTGATGTACTGGTATTGTGACATTGTAAGTTACAAATATAATGATGATGAAAACTCTCTGCTTGTCACCGACATGCTTGCAGATGTACTGATTTACCCGGACGGCCGTCTCAAAGTCGTAGACCTTGATGAACTTGCGGAGGCCTTTGACAAGCACCTGATAGATGATGAGGCACTTAAGAACAGTCTCCTTGACCTGAACAGGCTCCTTGAAATCATCTACAGCAGGCAGTTCAGCTCTCTCGAGCGCCCTATCCTTGATCTGCTCCCTGCAAGTGATCAATAGAAAATATGTCCGCCTATTGTGTACCTTGGTGTAACCTGTGGTATGGGAGTGCGGAAGAAAATACAGTCAGACACTGTCGTCTGCCCAGCCATTGCGGCGTCCGCCGCCTGGTAACAGGCATCTGTCGCGTCATCCCTCGCAAGAGCCAAAGCAAGTCTTCCGGTAGATACCGGCTCAAACTGCCACGATTGATATATAACACCTACAATTGTGTCCGGAAATGCTCCGCTGAGAACACGGTTAATGACAACAGCGCCAACGGCTACCTGTCCCTCATATGGCTGATTTCCGGCCTCGCAATAAATCAGATTGGCAAGAAGATATCTGTCGCCATCCTGAAACGTAACATCAGAAATATTTCTCCAGACAGACTGGGCTGAAAGACTTTCAAGACGTTTTTCCTCTGCCAGTTGTTTCTCAAGCGCATCTATCTGCGAATTCTGTTGATCCAGCTGATCCTGAAGAGCATCAGCATTAGCCTCAGCATTCCCTATCTGATCTGAATAGGCATTTATACTGCTGCTCGTCTGTGATATCAGTCCGCTGACCTTGCTCTGTTCTTCCTCAGCCTGTGACTTCAGGTCTTCGAGATCCTGCTTCTCACTTTCGAGCGAAGTCTTCTTCTCCTCGACCTTCTTCATCGTATCCTTGTACTGCGTCAGCATTTTTCTGTCATACGCTGAAATCTCATTGATGTAGCCTGCCCTGTTGAGCATCTCCGCAAAACTTCCTGACTTAAGCAGTGTTTCAAGAAAATAACTGTCCCCGCACTCATACATAAACTGAATGCGCTTTTTCATGGAAGCATACTGTTCATCAGCCTGTGCTGTAGCATCATCGAGTTCCGCGGAAGTAGTGCTTATCTCGTCATTCTTGTCGCTTACCTGTTTCTCAATATCGGCCAGATTATCACTCACCTGTGTCAGCTGAGTGTTGAGATTTCCGAGCTGTCCTTCAAGAGAATCCTGCTGGTGATTGAGACTGTCTATAGTGCCCTGATTTTCATCAATGGCATCCTGCGTCTGACCCTTCTGTTCGTTTGCATTGTCGATTGCCTGCTGGGTCTGCTTGGAGTCAGCTGAAATCACTTCCGGGCCG
>JAQWCI010000163.1 GCA_028706005.1 Lachnospiraceae bacterium | reverse complement strand
CTCTGCACATTCCATCCGATAAATAATCACAGCTTTTACAGGCCGCGAGTCTCTCATTATAGAGACCCGCGGCCGTTTTCTTGTCAGCCGGTATGTTATTTATCAGTGCCCTGAGATTGTCGAACTTCCCATCTTTGTTCTCCGCCATCTCATAAGTCAGGCACCTGTAGCAGATTCGTTGATTATTCTCCACTTTTGTAGTAATGCACTCCCCATATGTTTTCGTTATTGTCTCCGGCCGCTGTGAAGCACATCACGTCATTCCCGGCTTCATCATTCATTTCTATCATCACTCCGGAATATGTCACTCCGCCGAGTGTCAGCGTCACATAAGGCGCTGCCTCATCAAGTTCGAAAGTCCCTGTGGTTTCGGCGGTATCACCTGTCACGGTTCCGCTGTAAGCTGAGAGTTTAGAATTTGTTTTGCCTGATCCTGCTGCCGGGCTGCCAGTCTCATCAGTCTGGTCTGCGTTTCCCGCAGTCAGCACTATCTTCTGCGCATCATGGACCCTGGCAGATATATCTGTTCCGTGATTCACAAGATAATATGTTCCCGCTATTTCGGAAGCCTGATACCCGCTACTCTCCAGAGTCTCGCCGTCAGTTGCGAAAGGTGCCGCGACAAGCCAGCCTTCTTTATTCGCGAAAAGCTGATGAACCCGGGGTTCATGATATTCTGTGCCATTGTCAAAGCGCTGATGGTAGACCACATACATTTTGCCGTCCTTGTCATCAACAAAGGCTGAATTATGCCCCGGCGCCATGTATGTGAAAACAAGTCCCGGGAAGGAATAGTTTCCCATCATTTTGAGGCCATATGTGGAATGATCGAGGACCGTCCCCATCGTCTGTCCTTCTGTATCTTCATAAGGGCCGTCGACATTTTTCGAGCGGAACAGTCTTATCTGGTATCCGCCCTTTGCCTGAAGTGCGCCATATGAAACGAAAAGATAATAATAATCCGTGTTCTGATCATATATGATGTATGGACCTTCTATGGAATTGTGACCGCCGCCGAGGAGATGTTTGCCAAAGTATGCATCCACTTCGTTCTGTTCATCTTCCTGTGGATGTATCGGATAGCCAGTCTCTTCGTCAATTTCGAGAATGAAAATTCCTCCCGACCACGAACCGTATACCATCCACATTTTGCCATCCTTATCATAGAAAACTGTAGGATCAATGCAGTTCGGCCATTTCAGATTGTCATAATCGCCTGCGGACAGATAATTCTTCAGTTCCTGTTTGGTGTGGTAATCGTAGAAATCTGTCTCTTTACTTGTTTTGTAGTTAAAACCCGAATCGAGGATCACTGACTGGAACTCGTATGGTCCTTCCGGCTGATCCGCAGTTGCAAAACACAGAGATGATTTCTTATAAGTGTATTAAGCTTGCTGCGGAAATGCGTGATTATTATAAGAAACGTGAAGAACTGCCCGATAGCTGTTGCAAGACCTGCCCCCATGATTCCCATATCCATTGTAAACACAAAGAAATAATCTCCGAAAACGTTGAATATTCCACCGAACATAACGCCCTTAGTTGCCAGTGACGGATCCCCGTCATTCCTGACGAATGCAGACAACATCTGGTTGAATATAAAAAGTGGCACAGCAAACTTTATCGGATATATATATGCGCGGGCAAGCGGCATCAACGTTTCATTTGCTCCGAAGACCATCAGAAGCTGCCTGTCAAAGAAAATCATCACGACCCATGTTATCAGTGCCAGCACTATTCCAGCTATAACTGATGCAGTGAAATACTCGTTTGATTTGCTTTTTTCTGATTTCCCGCGAAGTGTGCTGAACGGAACGGCTCCGCCGATGCCGACAAGGAGGCCAAGGCTGTATATCACATTCCAGAATGGCGAAATAAGTGCAATTGCCGCGGTTCCTTCCGCGCCCTGATACTTTCCGACCATCGCAAGGTCTACGATGCTGTAGATCGATGAAATCAGTGCACCGCCGAATGAAGCAATAAGATACTGAAAAAATGTTTTTCTCAAGTTTGAATTTCGAAGATCCATGGCGTCTTTCCTTTCATGACGAATTTCCCTTTATTCGCCTGTCGTTAGCCTCTGCTCCGCTTCCCGGCAAATAAAAAAACCGGATAAGATAACAGGCGTTTCAACCTGTCACCTTATCCGGCTTATCATTTCCAACGAATGGTTTGCCTCCGAGTGAGCGATACTTACTATATGCTTTCTGATTCAGAACGTCAACTGGAATTTGCGCCGATTAACTGACCCCACCACGCAATAATCTGCTAAACTATACAGATATAAATGTCCAATATATTCAATGATGTATTTTTATATGCAGGAAGGCCTATAAGATGACTGACGCACGGATTACAGCAGTTGAAACAAATATTGATAAGATCATAGTCGGCAAGAATGACACGATTAAGCTCATTCTCGCTGCTTTCCTCGCTGGCGGCCACGTTCTCCTTGAGGACGTCCCCGGAACCGGCAAAACTGTTCTTGCCAAATCACTCGCGAAATCAATAGACGCTGATTTCAAAAGGATCCAGTTCACGCCTGATCTGTTGCCATCTGACGTCACAGGTCTCGACGTTTACCGCGCGCAGACCGGCAGATTTCAATTCAACAAAGGTCCTGTCTTCACCAACATTCTGCTGGCCGACGAAATTAACCGGGCGACTCCGCGCACGCAGTCTGGACTCCTCGAGTGCATGGAGGAGCGGCAGGTCACGACTGACGGTGTCACAAGAAAACTCGAGGAGCCATTCTTTGTCATTGCCACGCAAAATCCCGTCGAGACCTCCGGTACCTTCCCGCTGCCTGAAGCCCAGCTCGACCGTTTTCTTATGAAGCTCTCGCTTGGTTTCCCGGACAGAACAGAAGAGATTTCAGTCATAGACCGGGCTCTCGGCAAAACAAATGTATGCGATCTTTCTCCTGTCATCAGCACAACAGATGTTATGGGACTTCGTGAATCTGCCGCCAAAGTTGAAATTCACGCCGATCTCAGAGCTTACATAGCTGACATCGTGACAGCGACCCGCTCCAGGAAAGACATCGCATCCGGTATCAGCCCCAGGGGGAGCATCTCACTTGCGAAATCATCTCAGGCTCTCGCACTGATATGCGGCAGAAATTTTGTAGTCCCCGAGGACATCAAAACCCTTGCCGTCCCGGTCCTTGCACACCGCCTCATAATGCCTCACAGTTTCGGAAGCACCGGCAGCGCGGAGGATATCATCAGAAATATTCTTGATGAGGTTCCTGTTCCGACCGAGGAGTTTAGCTGTATATAGACCTGTTTTAATAAGATTACGTTGTTGATTTGTTTTGCGAAGATTTACAATTCACGCAATTATGCGAATACATACTCAGCTTTAGCGATTGACTAACGGCCGTAAACATTTACAATTCACGCAATTATACGGATATATCGGGGCTTGCTGCTATGGTTATGTTATGGACGTTTCCCGTCCTCTTCTTTCTCTTTCTCCTCGAAAAATTCATATTCACAAAACTCTGGGACAGAAACCTTTCTGTTGACATAAGTTTTGACCGCGGTGAGACTGTTGAGGGCGAAAACTGTCTTCTCAAAGAGACCGTCACGAACGGCAAGTTCCTGCCGCTTCCTGTATTCAGGGTCGGCTTTCAGGTCGGTTCAGGTCTTGATGTCAGCAACGGCAGCAATGTTACCACGACAGACAAAACAAATGTCATCGATGTTTTCAGTCTGCGCCGTTTCGAGCGGATCACACGCACACTTGATGTTGACTGCCGGAAGCGCGGTTTCTATACAATACTGCGGACCAGTATTGAAAGCAGTGATCTCACAGGGGGTGTCAGCTTCTACAAGAACATAAAACAAAACACTGAAATGTATGTTTTCCCGCATTTCGTGAATCCGATTGAGCTTGAAACTGCATTAGAGCAGTTGACCGGTTCGGTCGTTTCAAAGCGTTTTCTCTACGAGGATGTCTTCACTTTCAGAGGAATACGCGATTATGTACCGACTGACAACATCTCGTCCATCAACTGGAAAGCATCAGCCAGAACAGGCTCCCCTATGGTAAATCTTCATGAGCCGACATCAGGCAAAGAAGTCGTGATACTTCTCAATGTTGAGGAACCCGCCATACGTTATGACTCTGATCTGCTGGAATATGATATAAGGCTCGCTCTGACTATTGCGGTCAACCTGGTCAATGATCACATTCCAGTTGGCATAAGATCAAACGGGCGTGACACCATATCAGGAGCTACGCTTGAAATTGAGCCCGGGTCATCGCGTGAGCACACAAAAAGGATCGCCATGGGTCTTTCCCGCATTAATCTTTTGAAGCCGAAAGCAGATTTTCCGGAAATGATCCGCGGCGAACGCATCTGGAACAGATCCTCCGGCGCATGCAATAGCAGCAATGTCACCTACTGTATTATTTCATCAAGCCAGAGAGACGACACTATTGAGTCAATATCGCAGCTTGCCGATGAGACCGGCGGCGTTTTCTGGTTCTGCCCGCTCAATAAAGATATGGTTGTCAAAGTCGAAGATAAAACAGGAAGACTTAATTTCCGCAGGATTACATTATGACTGATATTGAAGATCTTGTGATCAACAGAACAAGGATACTGACAGACATGATGCTCGCCTGTTTCACCGCGCTCATCGTTCAGTTGTTATACCTTCAGGTAACGCCATGGCTGATCCTCATTGATACTATTCCTGCCGTTTTTATTTTTGCCGGCGAGCTCATCGAGAGCCGCGTAAAGAATTTCTTTGCGTTCAGCGGAAGCTTTGCGGCAATGCTTGTTTTGACTGCTGCCTTAATTTTTACCCAGCCCGGTTCGTCGATCGTTATGATCATTAATGTATGCGCGGTCGTGTTCTTTTTCTACAGCCGCGTCTCGGGAAAATCCGTATTCTATCCGGGCGGAGCGCTTCTGCTTTATCCGGTATTCGCCTACATTCTGGGGATCGCCACCGAGAGCGCATCAATCCGCAATGTCGCTGTTTTTTGTGAGTTGCTCAGCATAATTCTGATTATCATTTATTATAATGAACTCAATCTTAAGACCGAGCTTATGGCGACCAAAGACAGAT
>JAQWCI010000022.1 GCA_028706005.1 Lachnospiraceae bacterium | reverse complement strand
ACCGGTGGCTGTACAGATATCAATGCCCTTTGCCCAGTATGTCGGGAGAGAGCCGTTTCCGAGATCATATGTGTCGCCGCTGTGATAATTGCCGTCATCATCTACATATTCGGCATATGTCGGTGACAGAAATACCAGGCGTATATATGGATACTTTTCATTGATGAGCTCAAGAGAACGCTTCATTGAACCTGTGTAGGTCTGAATATCATCATCATTGTTGTTGTTCATGACAGGCGACTCTGTAAAATAATCACTGGCGTCATACATGAAAGCAATGATATCGACTTTGTCGAAATCGACATTTTCAAGTGTGCTCACGGAGTCTGACCAGGCTGAACTGTCAGTGTGAAGAGCAGCAGCATTTTCAAGAGCCGTATAATCGTCAAGGTTTATTGCATTGGCAACATAATACATATTGAAAACATCATCGACATCGGAAACATCATAAAGAGCATTTATGCAGGCAACTCTCGATGAGGGGAAACCTGCGCTAATGACTTCGACTGAGCCGGTTGAGCCTGCGGCAGCAGAATCAGACGTGTCTGATTCTGAGGCACCTGAAGTCGAGGACTCCGCATATGTTTTGACCTGACCGGCAATTCCATTTTCACCTGTGTCATCTGATATGGGGTCATCTCCAAGAAAAAGGATCGTCGTCACACCATCATCTTCGCGCCCTGCAAGGTCGGCAGGATCCTGTGCGACGATGACATCCTGAACTTCAACATCGAATGCTGTTGCGGACTGCATAGTATCAACTTCCTGTTTTGTCCCGGCATTCCAGATGAGAAGACGCACAACTGCAAAAACACCTATCGCCACGATCATGATAAGTATTATTATATGTAGATTGAGACCTATGGCAGGGAATGACTTGGCCTGTCTCCTGTGGGAGCGTATTGGTGCGCGGCCGCGTTCCGTGCGGCGCTTTTCAGTGGAATCTTCATATTTCTTTGAAGAGTCATTATCATTAAGATCGAATTCGATATCAAGATCGTCATTATCATCATTGTTATTATTCATTTATTCTTTCATCCCTTCGAACATGCCGGAAGAAGTCCGGTATCGTTCCGAGTATCTACATCATTGTAGCAGATATTATTGAAAGGTGTGTGCTATGGAAAGTAAAACCAGTGACAGAAAATCAACTGATAAAAAAATAAACTGGAAAGATATTGTTTTGCTCCAGATTATCGTCATGATCTTTTCACTCACGAGCGTAACGGCAAAATTTGCTTCGATGCAGGATGCATTCACTTCATCGTTCTTCCTGTTCTACGGAGCGGAACTTGCTATTCTGGCTGTATATGCGCTGCTCTGGCAGCAGGCGATAAAGAAATTTGATATTTCAGTTGCATATGCAAATAAAGCGATGGTCCTTCTCTGGGGGCTGCTTTGGGGCACAGTAATATTCCGCGATGCAGTAAATGCAAAAGAAATCGCAGGGGTAGCGCTTGTCATCGTCGGTGTTATTGTGATCAACAGTGGTGATAATACCGGAATGGAGCGGACAGATGAGTAATCTTACTTTATGTGTGCTCCTCATGATCTGCTCGGAGCTGATAGCGTCATCCTCTCAGATGTTCCTTAAGAAGAGTGCGGGAATATCATACGATAACAGAATTAAGGAATACGTGAACCGGTATGTTATCACCGGATACATTATGCTGTTCGTCTCTATGCTCATAACGATCCGGGCGTATAGT
The DNA here is from genome assembly GCA_028706005.1 of Lachnospiraceae bacterium. GTDB lineage: Bacteria > Bacillota > Clostridia > Lachnospirales > Lachnospiraceae > CAG-791. Next base: position 19,424 of record JAQWCI010000022.1, on the reverse strand, counting down.
TTTGCCGATTCATACATGAATGTCCCTGTGCTTGAGACGATGGGTTATGTGTTTGTAATGGTGCTCGGACGTATTTTCTTCGGGGAGAAGATAACACGCAGCAAGATAATCGGAATGCTGTTTATTTTTGCCGGAATAATCATATATTATCTGCCGTAATAAGAAGTCTCTGTTTGTGCTATAATTCTTTTAACTGTAGCCGGACGAAGACGGATCGGCGGATTTGGGAGGAATTTAATGAAAACATACCTTGTTACCGGAGGCTGCGGCTTCATTGGATCTAATTTCATTCATCATCTTTTTAATACTTACGGTGAGGATATCAGAGTCGTCAATATAGACGCTCTGACATATGCAGGAAACCCGGAGAATCTTAAGGATATTGAGACGAGACCCGGGTATCGTTTTGTAAAGGCAGACATCTGTGACAAAGACGCTGTAAGGAAGGTCTTCAGTGAAGAGGACGTAGACGTTGTGGTTCATTTTGCAGCTGAATCTCATGTCGACCGTTCTATCCTGCATCCTGAACTTTTTGTCAAAACAAATGTCCTCGGAACAGCTAATATGCTGAATTGCGCCAAGGAAGCATGGCAGCTCGAAGAAGGGCCTGATCCGCTCGGCAATTTCAAGGAAGGCAAGCGCTTCCTTCATGTTTCGACAGATGAAGTTTATGGCTCTCTGCCCGAGGATGGCGGATTTTTCTATGAAACCACACCATATGCGCCGCACAGTCCGTACAGCGCTTCAAAAGCGAGCTCTGATTTCCTGGTGAAAGCTTATATGGACACATATCACTTCCCGGCGAATATCACGAACTGCTCCAATAATTACGGCCCTTATCAATTCCCTGAGAAGCTCATTCCCCTCATGATCAACAATGCGCTGAAGGGCGAGAAACTCCCGGTATACGGTGATGGCCTGAATGTCCGCGACTGGCTCTATGTAGAGGATCACTGCCGCGCGATCGACCTTGTAATAAATAAGGCAAAACTATATGAGACATACAATGTCGGCGGACATAACGAGAAGCAGAATATAGAAATAGTGAGGACCATAATCGATGTCCTTCGCGAGGAACTGGATGATTCAGATCCCAGGAAGGCCGGACTTTCATATGATCTTATAACATACGTCGAGGATCGCAAGGGACATGACAGAAGGTATGCAATAGCACCGGATAAGATCCACAAAGATCTCGGATGGCTTCCGGAGACCGCGTTCAAAGAAGGAATCCGCAAGACAGTCCAGTGGTATTTTGACCATCAGGACTGGATGGATCACATCACCAGCGGAAACTATATGAATTACTACAAAGATATGTACGGTAACAGAAAGGAAATCTAATCATGAAGGGTATCATTCTCGCCGGAGGATCCGGCACAAGACTATATCCACTGACAAAAGCAGTGTCCAAGCAGATCATGCCGGTCTATGATAAACCGATGATATATTATCCGCTGTCAACGCTGATGCTGGCCGGAATACGCGATGTCCTTATTATTTCGACGCCGCGTGATCTGCCGGTATTTGAACAGCTCCTCGGAGACGGATCACAGCTGGGAATGAGTTTTGTTTATCGCGTACAGGAAAAGCCGAGAGGGCTTGCAGATGCCTTCATAATAGGAGCTGATTTTATAGGTGGTGATTCGTGCGCGCTTGTCCTCGGCGATAATATCTTCTATGGACAGAGCTTCACGAAGGTTTTGATGAGGGCGGCAGGACGAGACAAGGGCGCGACGATCTTCGGCTATTATGTCAAGGATCCAAGAGAGTACGGCGTAGTCGAGATAGACGGGGACGGCATGGCCATATCGATAGAGGAGAAGCCTGAGTATCCCAAGAGTAATTATGCTGTTCCGGGACTGTATTTCTATGACAGAGATGTCGTTGATATAGCAGCTGATGTAAAGCCGTCTGTTCGAGGCGAGATAGAGATTACCAGCATTAATAATGAATATCTGAGACGCGGGACACTTCATGTGGAAACATTAGGCCGCGGATTTGCATGGCTTGACACCGGAAACCCGGATGCGCTGCTTGATGCGGCAGATTTTGTTTCGGCTTTTCAGAAACGACAGGGACTTTATATTTCCTGCATAGAAGAGATCGCATACAAACGGGGATTCATTGATGCGGATGAGCTCATGAAGCTTGCTGACCCGCTCAAGAAGACAGCGTACGGGCAGTACCTCATAGAAGTAGCGAACGGACTTTAAGATAATAAAACATAACCCGGGGCGTCATTGTGGCATGAGTGCCGCGCATTGGCGCCCCGCAAGGAAAGGTAACAATCATAAATGGGAAAGATTACAGTCGAAACATGTGATATCGAAGGCCTGAAAGTCATAACTCCAAAAGTATTTCCTGATGAACGTGGTTACTTTGTGGAGACATACAACTACAATGATTTCAAAGCAGCCGGGATCGATCAGGTCTTTGTTCAGGACAACCAGTCGGCCAGCAGGAGAGGCGTTCTGCGCGGTCTTCATTTCCAGATAAATTACCCTCAGGATAAACTTGTGCGTGTAGTGAGGGGAGCAGTTTATGATGTGGCGGTAGATCTGAGAAAAGATTCAGATACATTCGGAAAATGGTTTGGAGTTACACTGACCGAGGATAATAAGAAGCAGTTTTTTATTCCAAAGAATTTTGCACATGGTTTTCTGGTGCTTTCTGATGAAGCTGAGTTCTGCTACAAGGTCACAGATTTCTATCATCCGAACGATGAGGGCGGTCTGATGTGGAACGACCCCGAAATAGGTGTCGAGTGGCCGGTAGAAGATGGGATGGAGCTGATCCTTTCTGATAAAGACAAGGTACATCCCGGCTTTGAAGAATATTGCAGAACAAGGGGATGCAGTAAGTGAAAAAGATTTCATTAAGGGCGGCGCGGACAAAGCTGCACAAGAAAACGGTCCTTGCAATAGCCTGGGTCATAGCAGTGGCAGTCGCTGCTCTGATAATATTCCACTTTAATCCGTTGGATGATCCTGACACCCAGAGGCTCAAGAAGATCTGCGGTATTTGTCTGGTTCTTGCGGGGATCCTCGTTTTTACGATATTTTATGACAAGATCACTGTGCTTCCGAAAGAACTGTTTCAGAACAGGCGGCTTATCTGGCGCCTTTCCAAGAATGATTTCAAAAAGAGATATGCGGGATCTATATTCGGTGGTGTGTGGGCTATGGTCCAGCCCGTCATAACTGTAATAATGTACTGGTTTGTTTTCGACAGGATATTCCATCAGACACAGGTCTCACAGACGACAGGTGAGCCTATTCCATACGTTTTATTCCTTATGGGCGGCATGGTGCCCTGGTTCTTCTTCTCTGATGCTCTGACGTCAGGTACAAGTTCTCTTCTCGAATACAATTATCTGGTCAAAAAGGTAGTATTCAAGATAAGTGTTCTCCCGATCATAAAGATAATAGCGGCTCTCTTCACACATGTTTTCTTCACGTTTGTAGTGATGATCATAGCGTGGATATATGGATATACGCCATCAATCTATTGGCTGCAGCTTCCGTATTACACATTTGCGTGTTTTATCATGGTGCTTGGTCTGTGTTATGCCACATGCGCGATAACAGTGTATTTCCGTGATCTTCAGCAGATAATCAGTATATTTCTGCAGGTCGGGATGTGGACGACTCCTATACTCTGGAACATAATGATGCTGGAACACAGCAAATTTATTATTCTGATAAAAATGAATCCGATGACGTACATTGTCAATGGCTTCAGAGGGGCGCTTTACGAACAGCAGTGGTTCTTTGAGCACTTCTATTCTTCGACATACTTCTGGATCGTAACTGTCCTGATGTTCTGCATCGGATCAGTGATATTCAAGAAGCTTAAAGTCGGATTTGCTGACGTGCTGTAGAAGAGGTCACCTAATGAGTGAAAAAGAAATAGCCATTCAGGTCACACAACTGAATAAAAGATATAAGCTTTATCCGCATAACCGTGACAGGCTGGCTGATACGCTGGGCTTTAAGAATGCCCACTATACAGAACACATGGCGCTTGAGAATGTCGATATGACAGTCTATAAAGGCGAAACAGTCGGCATCATCGGGACGAACGGATCCGGTAAATCAACGATACTCAAGATCATCACAGGTGTTCTGAACCCCACTTCCGGAGACGTAAGAGTTGCAGGCAGAATATCGGCGCTCCTCGAGCTCGGAGCAGGTTTCAACATGGAGTACAACGGGATAGAGAACATCTATCTCAACGGTACGATGATAGGCTTTTCAGAGCGTGAAATTGCAGAAAAACTTGACGCGATACTTGATTTTGCCGATATCGGAGAATACGTTTATCAGCCGGTCAAAACATATTCATCAGGTATGTTCATGCGACTGGCTTTTGCTGTGGCAATAAATATAGAACCTGAGATCCTTATTGTTGACGAGGCTCTGTCGGTGGGAGATGTTTTCTTTCAGGCAAAGTGTTATCACAAATTTGAGGAGTTCAAAAAGGAAGGCAAGACCGTACTCTTTGTCAGTCATGATCTCAGCAATATCAGTAAATACTGTGACCGTGTCGTGCTGCTCAACAAAGGGCACAAGCTCGGAGAGGGCAGCCCGAAGGAAATGATAGATATCTACAAGCAGGTGCTTGTGGGACAGTATGATCCCAATGGGAGAAATGACCATCTGGATTCATTGCCGCCCGGGATGAGCGCCGATGACGCGATTTATGCAGCTGCGTCTAAGAAAGCAGATGAGGCAGATGCCAAGATAAAGGGTGATTCTGCTGAGAGAGCAAGAGCTGCCGCTGAGCGGCTGATGGTAAATGCAGAGGGAGCCGAGACTGAGGGAAATTCAGCAAACCGTCCTCACTCAAGGAAGGAAACGACCCCGCTCAAAACACCTGAGGAGCTGTCAGAAGCCGAGAAAAAAGCCGCAGAGAATGCGGCGAAAAGTACGGATCAGTCCCAGATCCGCAATGAGCAGACGCTCGAATACGGATCACATAAAGCAGAGATCACAGAATACTGGGTCACAGATGATAAGGGCAATCGTTCATCTGCAATACTTAAGGGTTCAGTATGTTCGATACACATGAAGGTGAAGATGCTGACTGATATATCAGCGCCGATCTTTGCTTTCACGATAAAAAATGTTTACGGTGTCGAGATATGCGGCACAAATACAATGTTTGAAAAAGCCTTTCTTGAGCCGGTGAAGGCAGGAGAAGAGAAGAGTATTACATTCACCCAACGCATAGATCTGCAGGGCGGTGAATACCTGTTGAGTTTTGGCGTGACGGGTTTTGAAAAGGAAGATTTTACCGTATATCACAGGTTATATGATGCCTGCAATCTGACGGTGGTGTCAAACAAGAATACGGTCGGATATTACGATATGAATTCCAGGGTCACAGTGGAGTAGACCGCGCTGCGGCGTGAGTGTCCATTTTTGAAATATATGGAGATCAGATGAACGGTCCAAATGGCGAAAAAACAAAAAAAATCGGCGGCGTTACGCTGGATTATTCCAAGTATCCGGGAGAGGATTATTACTGCGACGGCAATGTCGAAGATGAGATTCTTGACATAGTCAGGAATAATGACAGGGAGAAATTCCCTGAAATAATCAGCAGCAGGAAAGACTGGGCAACGCTGTATCATCTCTCTCCGGCAAGAGGAAACATAGTAAGATGGATCCCGATGAACGGGACAGAAAAGGTGCTGGAAATAGGCGCCGGCCCCGGAGCAATAACTGAAACACTTTCTTCAATGGCAGGGGAAGTCGAGTGCGTGGATCTGTCTGCAAAACGTTCTGAAATCAATGCTACGAGGAACAAAGACCGGGACAACATCACAATACACGTTGGTAACTTTGTGGATGTAGAGCCGACACTGGCTGATGATTTTGATTATATTTTTCTTATTGGAGTGTTTGAGTACGCGGGAAGCTATATGGATTCTGCGGCTCCTTTTCATGATGAACTCCTGCGGATCCTCCCGCATTTGAAAAAGGGAGGAAGAATAGTTATAGCGATAGAGAACAGGCTGGGACTCAAATACTTTGCCGGTGCGAGAGAGGATCATACGGGAAGGTATTTCGACGGAATAGAGAGTTATGAGAACAGCGGAATGAGTGTCCGCACATTTTCAAGAGCTGGGCTGGAGAGAATTTTCGTTGACTGTGGGATCACAGATTATTCTTTTTATTATCCATACCCGGACTATAAATTCACATCTGAAGTATACTCTGACGGACGCCTTCCGAAGGCATCGGAGCTGACTGACAATATTCGCAATTTTGATCGTGACAGACTGCTCCTTTTTGATGAGAAAGCTGCGTACAGCGGAATCGTGGGGGACGGACTGTTCCCACAGTTCTCAAATTCATACGAAGTGGTCATAGGACCGCCTTTGCCGGTGGAGTACACAAAGTTTTCCACTGAAAGGTCACCTGAATACAGAATCATGACCGGGGTAATTAAGGACAGCGACGGAAAACGCAGGGTGGTAAAGACTCCGTTGACAGCGCAAGCAGAGCATCACACAGCAAGAATGGAAGACTCATACCGCAAACTCAGTGACAGATATGGGAGTAGAACGAACGCTCTGAAGATATGTCCCTGCAGGATAGACAGCAGGAAGAGAGCAGTCTTTGACTATATAGAAGGCAGGACCCTCGAGACTATGCTCGATAAATGTCTTGCCGGAAATGATATGGAGAATTTCCTGAAACTTACAGATAAATATCTTGAGCTTGTTGGTACGAACAGCGGCTCATCTGCATCTGACGGTGACATGACATTCGCAAATATCATGATTAATGGGCTCAACTGGACGGCAATAGACTACGAATGGGAAGAGGACAGATCAATACCGGCCAGAGATATGCTGGCGCGTGCACTGACTGTCTATGTGCGCGAGGATCCGAAGCGTTCAAAACAAATCATACCGGCCATTAAGCAACACTACGGTATTTCTGATGATGATATTGCAGCTGCGGCCGAAGAAGAGAAGGCACTGCAGATTAAGGTGTCAGGTAATTCCATACCGCTTTCAGCACAGAGAAATGATTATGGCACAAAAGTCATAGTGCCGGGTGAAATCATCGCGGAGGATCCTGCTCTCAGGGAAACAGCGGCCAAAGAGGATGAGGCAAGAAGAAATGAAGAGACAAAAGAGGTCAGCCTCACTTCTGTCCAGGTCTATTATGATTCGGGCAAAGGATTCAGTGAAGAAGAATCCTTTTTTCTGAAGGAAAGATATGCTGATGAGGGTTGCATTTCGTTTGAAATAAATGTGCCTGAGAACGTTAAAACACTGAGAATTGACCCTGCGCTGTGCCCTTGTTTTGCCATGGTAAGGGAAGCCGCATTCGGAAGAGCTGATACAAGTGCGATCACAAAGCTTATGAGGTTCAACGGAAGTATGGATCGAAGCGGGGTGGTTGTTTTTACTACTGATGATCCATGTTTCACCTGGGACATGAAGAGAATGAGAAGAGCAGCAATGGTTCATGGCGATGCAAAAATCAAAATGACGCTGCAGATGTGTGGAATGCCGTCGACAATGGCAAGAAGAGCAGAAAAGGGAGAATGTAGATGATCAAGGAACGGATCAGACAGACACTTGTTGCAAAAGCTGATCAGGAATATGAACAGGAACTCAGGGACAAAACGCCTTCATATAATGCATGGTTCAGATCCCATGAGGAGAGGCTTGAGAAGAAATATGCAGAGATAGATCACACACCGGGGAACAAACTGACCACGACTGTTGTGAGATATTCGCATCTTCGCAATTATCTGCTTTCGGGAAAGGATAAGCCTGATATCATCATCGCGGCTGATGATGAGGGACAGCTGACTCCGTATGCAGTCGGTATGATATGCGATTGTTTTGCATATAATCAGGATCTGGGACTCTTGTACGGCGACGAGGACAGGATAGACTCAGACGGGGCATATAAGGATCCGTGGCTCAAGTCTGACTGGGCACCGGATACATTTCTGTCTACTTTTTATTTTGGCAGTATTTTTGCTTTCAGATCATCGGAACTTCTTCTCATAAATCCCGGCAGCAGAAGAGCTGAAGATTATGAATCAAGAGCTGCTCTTGAGGCTGACAACAAGGAAGAGATAGAAGCCAGAAGAAGTGACCTCGACGAGCAGATGAGCTCATGGATCTACGGGCAGTTATGCATGAAACTGGCGCAGGCTGAGGGAGGCTTCACAAAGAGACAGGGTGATGGCTGTGGTACGTTTCCAATCGGTCATATTTCAGAAGTGCTCTTTCACAGGACGAACAAGCCTGTTCTGTGGAACAGTCCGCTCATAAGAGACTCGCTGACCAGCAGATACAGCAGTGAATCGGCATCCACGAGACTCATAAGCATAATAATTCCAAGCAGGGATAATCCGGAGATACTGGACAGGTGCATCAGAACTATTGAAGCATATACAGATTCATCTCCCTATGAACTTATAATTGTCGACAACGGCAGTACTGAAGAAAATCGCAGGAAGGTCCAGAAGATCCTGGAGCGCCATGATGAGACCGGCGCTTCGATGTATCTGTGCGAGAATTCGGAATTTAATTTCTCAAAAATGTGTAATCGCGGAGCATCAGTCGCTAACGGAGAGCTTTTGCTGTTCCTGAACGATGATATAGAGATAAGGAAACCGGGCTGGCTCTCATACCTTTCCGAGAAGGCAAAACTCCCTTATGTCGGGGCAGTAGGGATGAAGCTGCTATACCCTGATTCAGATATCATTCAGCATGCAGGGATAGTAAATCTTCGTGTAGGACCTGTGCATAAACTGCAATATCTCAAGAATACCGATGAACTATATTTTGGGTATAACAAGGGCGTGCGCAATGTAATAGCAGTCACGGGGGCATGCCTTATGGTCAGGGCTGACCTGTTTGGCGAGGTCGGAGGTTTTGACGAAGAACGCTTCGCTGTGGCATTCAATGACGTGGATCTTTGTTACCGTATCTATGAAAAGGGCTATTACAATGTTGTCCGCAACAACATGTATCTTTATCATCATGAATCTTTCAGCAGAGGTGATGACAGAAAGGATGAAGTAAAGTCGCTGCGTCTTTCAAATGAGTTGGAAACACTACTGAAAGCGCACCCGGCACTGTATGGAGTAGATCCGTTCTATTCAAAGTACATGACGCAGAATCCGGCGGAGACAAGGTTCGTGATCGATGTTGACGAGGAGATGATAAGACAGATGTCCTCGCATATAGTCAAAGTAAAGGAGCTGGCAGTGCCGCTCAGAGATTCATGGACTGATCCGGTATTAAGGCTGGGTGTAGAGTACGCAAACAGCCTTGATGAGTGGTACCTCGGACCGTTTGCCAGAGGGAGTAATAAAGGATATTATGTTAAGGGATATTCATTTGTCATAAATGCGGACAATGCTGTATATGAGCGCATATTGCTGCTTAGGGATGACGCGGGCAAAACATGGAGCGTCCCTGTTCAGGCGATGTACCGCAGTGATATAGCGGACAACCTCACTGACCAGAAGAATGATATGCTTACAGGCTTCTTTACGGTATTTGAAGAGGATACGCTGCCTGAGGGTGAATATCTTGTAGGGATGCTTGCAAAAGACCGGACATCACGCCAGCGCCTTGTCAATTGGAGCGATGTGAAACTTAGAATACACAGAAAGAATGACATCACGGACGGTGAAAAAACTGACGCAGAATGATGAGAACAACATAGAAAAGAATGAGAACTCCACAGAAAATTTCAGGGAGGAGTATGAGCGCGAAAGGGTGAAGAGCGCTTATCTTGCTGATCGTGTAGCACAGCTTGAGGATGAGAATGATGACCTGAAATTCAAGCTTGACAGGATAAAATCAAATCCTGCATGGAAGGCGAGTAAGCCAGCGAGGGATTGCTATCACTTCGTGCAGCGCCAGGTGGACAGACTTAAGAATCAGGGCTCTGTCTCAGGAGTCATTGACAAAGTAAAGTATAAAAAGAGGGAGAAACAGGCGCAGCAAGGCTATGGTACTGCGAGTTTTCCTGATGAGACAGAAAGAAAGAAGCAATCTGATGAGGCTGCAGCACTGACACGGCAGGTGCTTTTCAGCATTCTTGTTCCACTTTACAACACACCGGAAAAACTTCTCCGTGATATGATTGATTCTGTTGAGAATCAGACATACGGAAACTGGGAATTATGTCTTGCCGATGGCTCTGACGGCGATCATGCCTATGTGGAAAAAATTGTGGAGGAATATCAGTCAAAAGATTCGAAACGCGCAGATGACTGTTTCCCCAGGAACAGGATAAAATACAGGAAGCTCGAAAAGAATGGTGGAATATCAGCGAATACAAATGCATGTCTGACCCTGGCAACAGGAGATTTCTATGCGCCTTTCGATCATGATGATTATCTTCATCCGTCGGTACTCTATTGGTATGTCAGAACGATAAATGAAAAGAATGCAGATTATCTGTACTGCGATGAGGCCACTTTCAAAGAGAACGACCTCAATCATTTTGTTACAATGCATTTCAAGCCGGACTATGCGATAGATACGCTGAGGGCTAATAATTATATCTGCCATCTGTCCGCTTTCGATAAACGCCTTCTGGAGGGTGAAGAGCTTTACCGCTCAGAGTATGACGGAAGCCAGGATCACGACATGATCCTGAGACTGACAGACAAGGCGAAGAATATAGTACATGTGCCGAAACTTTTATATTACTGGAGACAGCACGCGGGATCGACAGCTGGAAATATCAGCGCCAAGTCATATGCTATCGATGCTGCCAGAGGAGCTGTTGCCGATCACTTAAGGCGGCATGGATTTAAGAATTTCAAGATCACCAGCACGAGAGCTTTTGAGACAATATTCAAGATAACATATGAGATCGAAGGAAACCCGCTGATTTCCATCGTGATAGCAAATCGCGATCATGAAGAAGATTTAAGAAGATGTCTGACTTCAGTTTTCGATAAGTCAACATACGAAAACTATGAGATAATCATAGTTGATAACGGAAGCAGTGAACCTTCAATAAAGAAATACTACAGCGAGCTGACAAGCGGTCCGTACAGGGATCGCATTACTGTTGTCGATGGAAATCCTGTTATAGAGAAGGCAGGCGGTTTCAATTATTCGGCCCTGAACAATGCCGGAGTTGCAGCGTCAGGAGGCAAATATGTTTTGCTTCTGAACAATGATACTCAGGTCATCTCGGTAAACTGGATGGAGGAGTTGCTGATGTACGCTCAGCGCGATGACGTGGCGTGCGTCGGAGGCAAGCTCTATTATCCGGATAAAACGATCCAGCATGCAGGAGTGGTACTGGGGCTCGGAGCTCATCGCACAGCGGGACACCCGTTTTACGGGCAGCGCAGAGAGAACCTCGGATATATGGGAAGATTGTGTTACGCACAGGATCTGTCAGCAGTGACAGGAGCGTGTCTCATGGTGAAGCGGAGCCTTTACGATGAAGTCGGAGGATTATCTGAGGATTTTGCAATATCGCTGAATGATGTAGACCTTTGTCTGAAGCTCAGAGCAAAAGGCTTTTTGAATGTTTTTACTCCTTTCTGTGAACTTTACCATTTTGAATCGGCATCAAGAGGTTCTGATGTAGATGGGAAAGACAGTGCCAGGGCGCAGCGTTACAACACTGAGGCCGAACATTTCAGGGGAAAGTGGAAAGAAGTACTTGATAAGGGTGACCCATATTACAATCCGAATTTTACGCTTGATCGTTCGGATTTTTCTTTGAAGGTGCAAAGTTAACTACAAAATTTTTTTCAGGAGGCCGGGCATGGAAGCACGTGTGATGGAACAATTCAATTACTGGTTAAGTGATCCGTATTTTGATGAGAAGACAAAGGAAGAACTTCTGGCCATAAGAAATGACAGCAAAGAAGTCGAGGACAGATTTTATAAGGATCTTGCTTTCGGAACAGGCGGACTCCGCGGAATAATAGGAGCGGGCACGAACCGCATGAATCTTTATACAGTCCGTAAAGCGACACAGGGACTTGCCAATTACATAATTGCAAACGGTGATCCAAAGAAGGGCGTTACGATTTCTTATGATTCACGCCGCATGAGTCCAGAATTTGCGAAGGAAACCGCGCTCTGCCTTGCCGCAAACGGCATAAAAGCATATCTTTCTGATACGCTCCGCCCTGTGCCTGAAGAATCATTTGCGATCCGTTACTTTGGCTGCCAGGCAGGTGTGGAGATAACAGCATCCCATAATCCGCCACAGTACAACGGGTATAAAGCATACTGGGAAGATGGTGCACAGGTGACGCCGCCTAATGATACAGGTATCATAGATGATGTAAATGCGGTCACTGACTACAATAACGTTAAGACCATGACTGAGGCGGATGCCACAGCTGCGGGTCTTCTCGTCTATTTTGGCAAAGAGATCGATGATGCGTATATGGAAGCTCTCAAGAAACAGATCATTCATCCTGAAGTTATAAAGGAAATGGCTGATGATATCAGGATAGTGTATACGCCATTCCATGGCGCCGGACTTGTTCCTGTCACAAGAGTACTTTCTGAACTTGGCTTCAAGCATGTTTATGTTGTTCCTGAGCAGAGAGATCCCGATCCGGAATTCACGACACTTGAATATCCCAATCCTGAGGATCCCAAGGCTTTCAAACTGGCACTTGAGCTTGCAAAGAAGGAAGACGCAGATATCGTTCTTGCTACAGATCCTGATGCAGACAGACTCGGTGTTTATGCCAGGGATGCAAAGACAGGTGAGTATATCGGATTTACCGGGAATATGTCAGGTATGCTTATCGCTGAGTATATACTCCGCGAGCGCACACTGACACATACGATGCCGGAGAATCCTGCATTTGTTACGACGATAGTGACCACGAATCTTGCAAGGGCGATCGCGCAGAAATATGGTCTGCATTATGTCGAGACACTGACAGGTTTCAAGTATATAGGTGAGCAGATCAAGATATTTGAACAGGAACATTCATACAATTATGTTTTCGGACTTGAGGAGTCATATGGCTGTCTTGCCGGCACGCACGCGCGCGATAAGGATGCGCCTGTGGCTGTCATGATGCTCTGCGAAGCGGCAGCATTCTATAAGAAAAAAGGTCTGACACTTTGGGATCAGATGATGAATATCTACAGGGAGTACGGTTTCTATAAAGAGACACAGATCGCTATTACAATGCCCGGAATAGAAGGCGCTGGCAAAATAGCGGCTCTTATGGATAATCTGAGAAAGAATCCGCCGGCAGAGCTCGACAGATGGAAGGTCATGGAGTTCCGTGATTATGAGACGGGAACAGTCAGAGATATTGCAACAGGCAAGGAACATCCGACCGGACTGCCGGAATCAAATGTGCTCTATTTTGAACTTGATGATGACGCATGGGTATGTGCCCGCCCGTCCGGGACAGAGCCAAAGATCAAATTCTATATCGGTGTGAGAGGAAAGAGCCTCGAAGATGCTGATAAACAGAATAAGACACTTTCCGATGCTCTTCGCAAACTTATTGGCGACTGAAAGATAACAAGAATATGTCAGTTATTACAGACCTGAAAAAAACAATAAATTATGCCGGAAGAAACGGCGTTGTCGAAACATTTTACGCCGCGCGTGAGAGATTGCGCGAAAAGTCAGATGACAGGCACTATCATTACAGCGACCCTGGAGATGAGATACTGGCTTCGCAGAGGGCAATTTATGAATGCCTTCGCGAAGGAGCTTCCCCGGCAGAGGTGTTCGGTCCTGAGTTCAATGACCGTGAGATGCCTTGCATATCGTTACTTGTTCCGGCCTGTGAGACAGAGCCGGAATATATATATGCGCTCATTGAATCTGTAATAGATCAGACATATGGAAAGTGGGAACTTATCATAGCGGATGGCAGTCTCAGCGATGTTGTAGGTGATGTGGCATCGACATATGATGATCCAAGGATCAGATATCAAAGGCTTCCTGAGAACGGTGGTATTTCGCGAAACACAAACGCTGCAGCAGTCCTTGCACAGGGGGATTATGTGGCTTTCCTTGATCATGATGATTTTCTTGCGCCGGATGCACTTTTTGAAGTGGCACTGGGAATACTGAAGACAAACTGTGAAATATTGTATTCTGATGAAGATAAGTGTTCGGATGACGGAAAGAGGTTCTTCGAACCTAATCACAAACCTGATTACAATTATGATTACTTCCTGAGCAATAACTATATCTGTCATCTTCTTGTGATGAAAAGGGGACTTTTTCTTGCACTGAGACTTCGCAGTGAGTATGACGGTGCACAGGATTATGATCTGTTGCTAAGGGCTCCGCATACTGAGGTCTGTCATGTTGCCAAAGTACTCTATCATTGGCGCACACATTCGGGATCTACAGCCGGGGATCCATCAGGGAAAAGCTACGCGGCGGATGCAGGAAAGGCGGCGCTTGAGGACTATTTCAAAGCTGCTCATATAAGTGCTGATGTCACACATTCAAGGCACAGAGGTTTTTACGATATCAACTACAGACCGGATATATTCGCGGCACGCAGTGATGTGGGAATTATCGGCGGGAAGGTCGTAGATGGACGGCACAGGATCGTCAGTGGTATGTTCGATGAGAACGGTGAGGTAGTCTTTGAAGGCCTGCATGAAAAAGAAAGCGGACCGATGCACAGGGCGGATACGAGACAGGATGCCTTTGCAGTAGATGTGAGATGCATGAAGATACGATCAGAACTCTTCGGATTGTATGAAGAGGTGTTTGGAAGCCAGTATTATTCGCATGTTATGCTTCCGGAGGCGGATTATCATGATCAGTGCATTGAGTTTTGCCAGAGAGCGCTTAAGCTCGGGTATATGACAGTGTGGGAGCCTTCTATGGTGACAGTCATATGACACGAAAGGTAATATGAATTCTGAGGTTACAGTAGTAATACCAAATTACAATGGCATTAAGTATATAAAAAAATGCCTCGATTCTTTACTTTCCGGAACGATGGTCCCTGAGATCATTGTAGTTGACAATGCTTCAGACGACGGCAGTTTTGAACTTGTAAGGGATGCTTATCCTGAAGAGGTCACACTGCTGCATCTTAAGGCCAATACAGGCTTTTGTCACGCAGTGAACAGTGGAATCAGGATAACAAGAACGCCGTATGTGATACTTCTCAATAATGATACCGAGGTGCTGAAAGACTGTGTGGAGCAGCTTTACACTTCCATCATTCAATCCAGGCATGCATTTTCGGTACAGGCAAGAATGCTGTCAATGAAGGATCCTGATGTTATTGACGATGCAGGTGATTTCTACTGTGCGTTAGGGTGGGGATTTGCGCGCGGCAAAGCGGAATGCTCTGACAAATATATGAAGCTGGGTGAGATTTTTTCGGCGTGTGCCGGTGCGGCGATATACAGAATGAAGGCTTTCGAACGAATCGGGTATTTCGATGAAAGGCACTATTGTTATCTTGAGGATGTAGATATAGGATACAGAGCAAAAGTCTACGGATACACGAATCTGTATGAGCCGAAGGCAACTGTTTTACATGCAGGCAGCGCAACGAGCGGTTCCACTTACAATGAATTCAAGGAACTCATGACTGCAGGCAATAACAGATATTTGCTCTGGAAGAATATGCCTGCGGTGCAGTATTATTTTAACATGCCGCTCATCGCGATCGGCACAGCCATAAAGAAAAGATATTTTCGCGGGAAAGGTCTTGGCGAAGCATATGAAGAGGGTCTGGACAGGGGAAAATATCTGATCGAAAGGGCAAAATACGAGGACCAGATGAGAAAGGCTGAATCACCGGAAAAGGGTACTATCTGGGAAGAGGCCGGAATCGAATTTGATGAAGCTGGCTCCGGTGACGACATACCGATAATCCATCCGTTGTACCTTGGCGGAAAGGTCGATTTTTCGATACTCAATTTTTTCAATTACTTTGCCATACAGTTTGAATTATGGCGCGGAATTGGAAGAAGGTTAGGCAATTAGCGGGCGGAAAGGTCCGAATCCACGATGATCAAAGATAATCAGACCTATTTCAACAGGCTTCATGTTGTGTTGGATGGTGCAATTGTCATCGTGAGCTACGTGCTCTCATGGCTGATCAAATTTAATTCGCCGCTTGCAACTACAACGCCAGGCGTTACGGCCTACACGGCCGGAACATATTTTTCGGCGCTTTATTTTATTGTACCCTTATACCTGATCCTCTATTCAATATGTAATCTTTATAATTCACGCCGTATCACAAGGATACGCAATGAATTTCTTGAAATCTTAAAAGCCAATACCATAGGCGTCATCGGAGTCATAGTGGTATTCTTCATGGCCGAGATGAACGACTTCTCCAAAACATTCCTCGCACTGTTCTATGTGTTCAATGTTGTTTTCACCTGTGCTGTCCATTATGCATTCCGTTCGATACTGTACAAGATAAGACACAATGGCAAGAATCTTAAACATGTGCTCTGTATAGGCTATTCACGTGCCGCTGAACAGTATATAGACCGAATAATGATGAACGGGCAGTGGGGCTATTATGTGCACGGGATCCTGGATGATCATGTGCCGCGCGGAACAGTATACAAGGGAGTTAAGGTCCTTGGGACGATAGAAAATCTCCAGTATATTCTGCCGGAAGATAAGCTCGACGAGATTGCAATAACTCTTTCACTTAACGATTACGATAACCTTGAAAAGATCGTTGATGAATGTGAGAAATCAGGTGTGCATACCAAATTCATACCGGACTACAGCTCGCTTTTCCCAAGTCATCCTTATACGGAAGACCTCATGGGGCTGCCTGTCATAAATATCAGATATGTGCCGCTCACAAATACATGGAACATTCTGGTGAAGAGAGCGATGGATATAGTGGGATCGTTGCTCTGTATTATTATTTTTGCAATTCCAATGCTGATCGCAGCTATAGGAACGAAGCTTACAAGCAAGGGCCCGATCATATATAAACAGGAAAGGGTCGGACTGCACAGCAGGACATTTCTCATGTATAAATTCAGGACCATGGAGGTTCAGACACGTGAAGATGAGGAAAAGTGCTGGACTAAAAAGGATGATCCGAGAGTGACAAAGTTCGGCGCCTTTCTCAGGCGCACAAGCATTGATGAGATGCCGCAGTTCTTTAATGTCCTGGGCGGATCCATGAGCCTGGTGGGACCCAGACCTGAGCGACCTCAGTTTGTGCAGAAATTCAGAGAAGAAATACCGCGCTATATGGTAAAACATCAGGTCCGCCCCGGAATCACCGGCTGGGCACAGATAAACGGTTATCGCGGGGATACTTCCATTCGCAAACGAATAGAATATGACCTTTTCTATATAGAGAACTGGACCATAAGTTTTGACTTTAAGATCCTGTTCCTTACAGTGTTCAAAGGATTCATAAACAAGAATGCGTATTGAAATCGCGGTTATGTTATGAGACAATAACTTTCATTCGGGGCAAAACAAAAGTAAAGCCGAATATCTGGAGGAAAAATGGCCGGCAGATACAGCAGGAACAGCAAAGACAACGGAGATGATGGATATCAGGATTATGACGATTATGAAGAATACGCCAGAAGCCGTGATGACAGATCCTCATATAATGACAGAGCTGAAGATGATAACGACAGAAGATACAGGGATAATTATCGGGATGACGGATATGATGATGTGACAGATGATTACGGCGGCAACAGCCGCTATAACAAAAACGAAGACGAATATGGCAGCGACGGATACGAGAATGACAGTTATGATCGTGACGGCGGTTACGATGATGATTGTTATGATGATAACGGATATGATCATGATGCTTATGATGATGACTATGATGATCCAAAGCCCAAGCCGTCACGCCGGAACAACAAAAAACAACAATCATCGAAAAAGAGCAGAGACAGAAGACCAGATACGGGACGCGGAAACGGTGGCAGGAAAAAGGGCGGCAAGGGTAAGGCAATCCTCATAGTTGTTGAGCTTGTCATTCTGGTTGCAATTGCGGTATTTGCATATTTAACTTTTCGTGTTGAAAAAGTCGGTAAGATCGCCATCGACGAAGAAACAATTTCAGAGAACATGAATGACAACGTCCAGGAAGAAACGACTGAGGGCACAATGAAGGGGTATAAGAACATAGCACTCTTCGGCGTTGACTCCACGGAAGGTGAACTGACAAAGAACACCAGAAGCGACACGATAATAATAGCATCTATCAATCAGGACACTAAGGAAATCAAACTTTGCTCGATCTATCGTGATACATACCTGAACCTGGGCAATGATTCATACAATAAATGCAACGCAGCATATGCAAAGGGCGGTCCTGAGCAGGCTATAAACATGATTAACATGAATATGGATATGAATATATCCAATTTCGTAACGGTCGGGTTCAGCGGTCTTACAACAGCAATAGATGATCTTGGCGGTATAGATATAGATGTGGATGAGGCTGAGATGCCGCATCTTAACAGCTATCAGCTGACGATGTCAGAGGAACTTGGTTATAAATATCAGGAGGTTACCCAGACAGGACTTATTCATCTCAACGGTCTGCAGGCAACTGCTTACTGCCGCATAAGATATACGGCCGGCGATGATTATAAGAGAGCCGAGAGACAAAGAGAAGTCCTTATGACAACGCTTGAGAAAGCCAAAACAGCTGATGCCGCTACACTCAGCAAGGTCGTGGATGATGTTTCGGAGAAGATAGTCACGAATTTCGATATCACCAATGATATACTGCCGATGGTACTTGATGTCGCTGACTATAAGATCGCCGATCAGAACGGGTTCCCGCAGGAGGATATGCGTACAGCCGGAAATGTTGGCTCAAAGGGAAGCTGTGTTATTCCCCGCGATCTTGACAGCAATGTAGTCTGGCTTCATAAGTTCCTTTTTGACGATGATTCATACACAGTTTCAACTGAGGTCGATGAGTACAGTCAGCATATAGCAAGCGATACAGCAGGTGTAAGTTGATATGCCTGGCGAAAGCATAGTATGATCTTATGAGCGAAGGAGCCCCTGTCAAGGGCTCTTTCGCTTTAATGGGGTGAAAATGAAAAGCATCGATGTTGTAATACCGACATACAGACCCGATGGAAAACTGGTGGAAGCGCTCAGCATGCTTTCCGGTCAGAATTATCCCGTGCGTCGCATTTACATACTGGATACGCTCCTTGATGATGGAAGCTCAGGCTTCGGACTTATCGCGGATAAAGTGGAGCTGCCTGATGAACGTTTATCTGTGATGACTATAGATAAAGATGAATTTGATCACGGCGGAACGAGGAACATGGGGGCAAAACTTGCGAAGGATGCTGCCTACATTCTGTTTATGACCCAGGACGCGGTGCCGGCGGATGATAATCTGACAGCGGAACTCATCGCCGGATTTGCACGTGAAAGGGTGGCCGTGACGTATGC
>JAQWCI010000021.1:5931-21337 GCA_028706005.1 Lachnospiraceae bacterium | reverse complement strand
AATGCCGCTCGTAATCTGCGATTACTCGCGTGGTTTTCTTCTTCGAAGAATGCCGCTCGTAACCTGGCGGTTACTCGCGTGGTTTTCTTCTTCGAAGAATGCCGCTCGTAATCTGCGATTACTCGCGTGGTTTTCTTCTTCGAAGAATGCCGCTCGTAACCTGGCGGTTACTCGCGTGGTTTTCTTCTTCGAAGAATGCCGCTCGTAACCTGGCGGTTACTCGCGGATTCGGCTTCGCCGAATCGCGTCTGTTCGGTCGTGCTCAGCCATTCATGCCAGCATGGATGGCTGAGCACTTCCTCACATCCTTCATTCTTCTCAGTTAGTTACCCATCGCAAAATTCAGTTGGTCTTCTGCATCCTGGAGGGATGTTGTGACGTCAGCGCCGCCGATGATGTTCTGGATTGCTGCTGCCATGTACTGGCGGCATGTGTAGTGGTAGTCGCTCTGTTCTACGATCTGTGTATGTGAGCCCATTTCAACGATCTTAGCGTAGATAGCCTGTCCTCCGAAGTAGTCAACGCCTTCATTGTATACGTCTGACTTGCCTGCAGAGATGCATGTTGTGATAACGCCGCCGTTGCGAAGTGCATTATCATATGTTTCTGTGCTGCCGCCGAATGTGTAAGCGAGGAACTTCTTAGCGAGGTCAAGGTTCTTGCAGTTAGCTGTTACATAGAGTGATGAGCCACCGTTTGAAGCATATCCTTCATCGCCTGAAAGTGTAGGCATTGTTGTGATTGCCCATTTGCCGCTGTTATCTGCGACCTGTTCGATTGTAGGGATGATCCAGTTGCCGTTCATGACACCTGCGACCATGTCGCCCATGATTGTCTGATCTGTGTAATCTGACCAGTCATTTGCAAGATAGAGAACATTGTCATCTGACAGTTTCTTGATTACATCTATGATCTTTACAAGTTTGTCGTTCTCTGTGATGTAAGGCTTGCCATCTTTGAACTGTGATGATCCTTCAGCCTGAAGCATCATGTAAGGAAGATCGTTGCCATCGCCATCCATTGACATAAGGTACTTGCCAGTCTTTGCGTAAACATCTTTGCCTATCTCATCGAACTTATCCCATGTGATTCCTGTCACATCATCGATCGTATAGCCGCACTGCTCAAGAATATCTGTGCGATATGCGAAGATTACTGCGCCGTTATCAACAGGAAGTCCGTAATGGACACCGTCTACGGTGCTGAATGAAAGTTTCTCCTGGCTGAAATCATCCCAGTTAACATCAGCATCATTTACATCCTGCCATGCATCCGGATAATCCGAATTGTATTTCTGGAAATAGTGATCCTGGAACAGAACGATATCAGGAAGTGTGCTGTAGTCGCCTGCAGAAGCTGCAAGTGTAACTGCATTTTCAATATCTGAAGAACCGGACTGTTCGATGATATTCAGGTTGAAATCAGGATCTACATTTGCTTTGTAGTCATCTGCTGCTGCCTGCATAGCAGGTACATTGAAGTTTGCATCCCAGCATGCAAGTGATAATGTGTGCTCATCTTCTGCAGAAGTATCAACTGAAAGCGTTGCTGATGAAGCCTCCGCTGCTGCCTCTTCTGTTGTGCTTGCTGCTGCCGCACTGTCGGTCGATGCTGCAGCTTCAGATGTTGCCGCTGCAGAGTCTGTTGCTGCTGTACTGCTCGCGCTTGAAGATCCGCAAGCTGCGAGTGAACATGACATAGCTGCAACAAGTACAATTGCTACTGTTTTTCTTTTCATTTCAATTCCTCCCATTATTTTGCGCCATAATGGCGCTATTTATTTATAGGCATTGTGCCTAATAATCAGAACCAAAAGGCTCTTTCTATTGTCATTTTACCAAGTATCATATGGCAAAGTGCTTATTTTCGCAAACGAAATGTGCATATTCGACCATGTGTAGCTGCGTAATCGTTTTCGTGAAGTTAATGGTGGAAAATGCTGTATTTACGCGGAATAAGAGCAAAAACAAAAGGAGCTCATGCTCTCGCACGGCTCCAAAATCTGTCTCTGAAAGTGTGTTAAAATGTGTCGGAAATCGATTTCCGGTACTACTAAGACCAAATCAGTGTTACCAATCAGGCTGTAGATAAGCACAACTCAGTGCATTCTCATCCTTCTTCTGACTTCATTTATCATCTCCTGACCCGGGTCGAGCAGGAGTTTTACTTTCCTTCCGTCCTCCGTCGCGATCATCGTCCAATACGGCTCTGACTCGTCATATGACGTGTAGTCGTATTTCCTGATCTTTGCTTCACTTCCGCCTTTTCTGTATAGGGCAACTGCATCGTCATCATGCTCTGCAAAAGCTATGACATCACACATTTTTATCGAATGCTCTGTAAGCCTTCTTGAGCCTCCCTTTATAACTGTCACCGTAAGAACGCCATCAACGAGAACATACTCATAGTCACGTCTTATGTTAGCGTCATACCAGAAATACAGTGCCGCCATGAAAAAGCACGGGAGCAGAAAGCTTCTCGAAAAAATGATTCCCATCAGCAGGAACAGCACTCCGAGAACTATCATTGCCCATTTCAGAACGACCGTATATGAACCGCGCGATCTGTGTACATTAACAGTAATTTTGCCCATTCAATACCCAGTCTTTCTGTTCACAATGTGCTTCAGTTTCCTGCCGCATGCCCATGCATTCATATTCTCTCCGGTCATCCTGACAATGCGTTCGATAGTTTCAGGCAAATTGAACTGTCCGGCCACATGTGGCGTGATGATAACATTCGGAAGAGTCCACAAAAGATCATCAGCCGGCAGAGGTTCAGGCTCCGTCACATCAAGTCCCGCACCTCCAAGATGACCATCCGTCAAAACATGTTTCAACGCATCAGGATCTATCGCGCTTCCACGACCGACATTTATGAGATACGCGCCCTTTTTCATTGCACGAAGCCTGTCCTCATTCATGATGTGTCTTGTCTCAGGCTCTCCGGGCAGCACCATTGCCACAATATCCGCGCGTCCTATGACTTCATCAAGTCTGTCCATCGTGTATTGTTCGTCGACATATGACGGTCTGTCCCGATCCGTACGCCTGATACCTATAACACAGGCCGCACCGAGTGCCTTCATCTTGCGTGCATACGCGCCGCCGATGTCTCCGAGTCCCATGACAAGTACGGTAGCGCCCTCTACCGATGCAATATTCCCCTCATCTTTCCAGATATGATGCTCCTGGTTGTGATGATATATTTCAAATTTACGGATAAGATCAAAAGTCAGCGCCAGCATATGCTCCGAAACTGAAAGTCCATATGCGCCTGCTGCATTTGTCAGTACTGTCGAATCGCTCAGGACCCCTGGGGTTACGTACATATCAGCGCCCGCCGAATTCAGTTGTACCCATTCAAGACGTTTTCCGCTTTTCTCAATTATCTCCGGCGGCAGGTTCCCGATAAGAGCACTCACACCATCCAGGTCCTCAGCTGTCACTTCTCTGCTCTTCATGTATTTGAATGTGCAGTCAAAACACCCTGAAGATGCCTGTTTTTCAAGATATGCCCTTTGTCTTTCGTTCATTGGCATAACTACCAGAACTTGTTTTGCCATGACACCCTCCTCGATAATCAGCTTTGTCTTGCAGGAATTCTTCCGGTTCCCCATGAGAACAGACACACATGATCAGGACCTGTATGTGTTCCTACGACCGGTCCTACTTTTGTTATCACTACGTCCTTACATGGTATCTCGCGCATGACTTCTTTTCTGAATTCCTCCGCTTCATCGGCACAGTCTGCCTGCGTTATGTACAGCGTCTGACTCTCAGGATCGACGATTGTCTCTTTTGTAAGTGTGATCATATAATGCAGGCTTGTCTTGCGGCCGCGGACTTTCTTATACACCACAAGTTTTCCTTCATCATTGACGTAAAGAATCGGTTTGATATCAAGTGCTGTCCCTATGATTGCAGTTGCCTTCGAGATCCTGCCGCCGCGCTTCAGGCAGTCAAGACTGTCGACCGTGAAATAATGAGCCAGTTTGAGGCGGTTCTCAGTGAGCCACTTTGCATTCTCATCTATATCCATACCATTCTGCTTGTTTTCAGCCGCCTTAAGCGCAAAAACACCTTCGCCGCCACAGGCACATAGAGAATCAATGCTGACCACGCGCTGTCCTTCATACTTCTCCGCGAGTACATTTGCCGCGAGCATGCTTGATTCCCAGGTTCCCGACATTCCTGATGAAAAACAAATGTACAGGATGTCTTTACCGCTGTCGAGTACAGGTGAGAAGAAATCTATGTATTTGGACGGTGTGATCTGTGTTGTCGACGCCATTACGCCGCTCTTTATCTTCGCGTAAAATGCCTCTGACGAGTAATTGCGGAAGTCAGGGTAATGCAGGAATTCCTCACCGTCAGTCATTTTGACGTCCATGGGAATTACGAGGATATTATTCTTATCAAGTAAATCCTGATTCATGTCACATGTTGCATCTGTGATTATCTGATAGTCACGCATTTTATAAATTCCTTCCAAAGCCTGTTTATGTAAGCTAAGTCACATAATATTGATTTGTGTTCTTCACAAATCGATTTCGCAATTCTCTCATCATTATACAGATTCAAGGCTTGCTTGCAAACAACAGCTTACAAAATGCTCATCATTGTCACGGTCCACTGTTCTTGCGAGTTCCTGGCGTCTAAGGCAGCGATCACAGGCCTTCTGGCAACGTGCGTAGTAACAGCAGGCGCCGGCCGGTGCGGGGCCTTTCCTGACATCATTTGGCCTTGAGCCGGCATCGTGTCCCACAGTTGCCTGCTCATTGGCAGAACCATTTTCTTCATGTTTTTCCATGTCCGGAATCGCCGAAAGAAGTAATTTGGTATAAGGGTGTGCAGGATGTTTATAAATATCATCCGCAGTTCCGATCTCAACTATATTGCCACTGTACATGACTGCTATTCTGTCGCACAGGTAATACTCAATTCCGAGGTTGTGTGAAATAAACAACATCGCGAACTCTGATTTCGCGTCGATCGTGCGGAAAAGGTTAAGGATCTGGGCAGCCACGGAAACATCAAGCGCTGAGACTGCTTCGTCAGCGACTATGAGTTTCGGCTCCAACATGAGCGCTGCGCCGATGCACACCCTCTGTCTCTGTCCTCCGGACAACTCACGCGGATAACGATCACTGTAAGCAGCGTCGAGGCCAACGCGCTCGAGCATTTCACGTACACTGCGCTCCTGCTCTTGTTTTGACCCGATACCATGTGCTATGAGAGGTTCCCTCATCGTAGCGCCGATAGTGCGTCTCGGGTCAAGTGAGCTCATGGGATCCTGGAAAACAGCCTGTATCCTGCTCGATATCATCTTTCTGTCAGTGCCCGCGTATTCCATTCCGTCTATCTTTATCGATCCTTCGAATGGTATCAGTCCCAGAATTGCCTGCGCCAATGTTGATTTGCCGCAGCCCGACTCACCTACAAGACCGAAGAATTCGTCTTTGTGTATGGCAAAAGAGACATCATTCAGGACCTGCTTTCTGCCTGGTTTTGAGAAGATGCCGAGCTTATTATCCGCATAGTAATTTGTGACATGGTCAACGACCAGAATATCGTCCTGCATAATTACCTTTCATACCTGAGTAAAGTTTGTATAGCCTGCTACTTAACAAAATGACAGTAAACAACGTGTCCCTCTCCGATCATTCTGCGCGGCGGTTCCTGCTGCCTGCAGATATCGTCCGCAAGCGCACACCTCGGCGCAAAAGGACATGGTTCACGCTTTTCTTCTGTGGACGGCACATGGCCCGGGATACACGGCAGATCACTGCCCTTTCTCTCCATTGATGGAAGAGAATTTATAAGACCTTTTGTGTACTCGTGTGCCGGGGCAGTCATGATTACCTGCGTAGGCGCGGCCTCAGCGATCCTGCCGGCATACATGACCACTACCCTGTCGCAGATCTGGCTTATCACAGACAGGTCATGCGAGATCAGAACAATTGTCATTCCGTATTTCTGATTTATGTGTTTTAACAGTTTCAGGACCTGGGCCTGCACTGTCACATCGAGTGCTGTTGTGGGCTCATCTGCGATCATAAGCCTCGGCCTGCATACAGTTGCCATTGCGATCATGACTCTCTGGCGCATTCCACCCGAGAGCTGATGCGGGTACATCTCAAGCATGCCATGAGGATCAGGCAGTCCGACCTCTCCCAGTTCCTTCACAACGCGATCATGCACTTCTTCGTCAGACAGCCCGCTGTTATGGATCTTTACAGCCTCGCCGACCTGTCTGCCGATCTTCATCAGCGGGTCAAGTGATGTCAGCGGTTCCTGATATATCATGGAAATCTCGTTGCCATTGATCTCTCTTCTCTCTTTCCCGGAGATTTTTACAAGATCGATGTGATGTCCGTCCTCGCACTCGAATTCTGCGCTTCCGCCCTGAACGAAAAGCACCTTCGGCAGAAGTCCCATAAGAGCAAGATTAGTGACAGTCTTACCACAGCCAGATTCGCCTACGACTCCGACTATCTCACCGGCACAGATATCCATGCTTATCCTGTCGACTGCTGTGTACACTTGTTTTGACTCATGAATACCGATCGTGAGGTCTTTTATTCTCATGATAGGCCGTGCCTTGATCGTGTCGAAGTCTCCCGACCCAGCTTTTACAAGTTCCATATCTGATGCCTCATAATTGTATTGACATTGCGTACTTATTGCCGATTATATTCCTTTGGCGCCCGCGATACCAGTGAAAGCACCACCACTTTTGCTTTATACCCCTGACCTGGGTTACAATTGAATCAATATCTTGTAACTATAGTCAACAAATTATCAAAATATGGAGGTCAATATGCAACACAAACAGTCAGGGCGACCTGGCCGCGAACAAAGCCAGGCAACAAATTCAACCATTACTTCTATCAATTCACGTTTCGAATTTCGCAGCGTCTTGCCGGATGAAGCCGCCGAAGTGGCGGCAATCGAAAAAGTATGTTTTCCCCCGAATGAGGCCTGCTCTTCAATACATATGGCAGAGCGCACTCGTCAATGCCCTTCTCTCTTCCTCGTAGCTGCAGACCGCGATAATGGCGAAATTGCCGGCTACATGAATGGAATAGCAACTGATGAGCAGAACTTAAGAGATGAGTTTTTTACCGATATTTCACTGCATGATCCTGAAGGTTCCAACGTAATGATCCTGGGAATCAGTGTCCTTCCTGAGTACAGACGGCAAGGACTCGCAACATCACTTGTCAAAACATATGCTTCAAGGGAACGCGGCAACGGTCGCGACAAACTTGTTTTGACATGTCTCGACTCGAGAGTCGCAATGTACAAAGGTATGGGATGGCGCGATCTCGGCGCCTCAGAATCAAACTGGGGCGGCGAAGAGTGGCATGAAATGGATTACCGGCTGGCATAAAGAGGCACCTGTGGTAAAATAATCGTTATAAATGCAATCATTCATATCATGAACAATTCGAGGAGCGCAAAAAGATGATCAATAACGAGTATCCAAAGGCAAAACGACTGGGTGACAGATCTGTCCGCCGCGCCATAAGCGAGGGGCGTTATCCTTACCTTTTTGCGCTCCAGAGTTTTCTTCCTGACTATGATCAGCTGGCAAAGATCCCGCTTGGTGTGCATGATATTCCTCTCGATATGATAGCGGGCACTGTGACTGCAGGCCGCCAGAATGCCTTCTCTTATGACTTCAGGCCCGTGCTTGGTACCGAAACAGAGTTCGCCGTAAAATGGAACAACCTTTTCGATTCCCAGGACGAAGTCGGGATCCGCGACCCCATCAAAGTATATGAATACATGAACCGCTTCTATGTCCAGGAGGGCAACAAGCGTGTATCCGTCATGGTCTATCTCGACGGC
The DNA here is from genome assembly GCA_028706005.1 of Lachnospiraceae bacterium. Taxonomy (GTDB): domain Bacteria; phylum Bacillota; class Clostridia; order Lachnospirales; family Lachnospiraceae; genus CAG-791. The sequence continues at coordinate 13,481 of JAQWCI010000021.1, read as the reverse complement.
GTCTCGATCGCAGCAGAGGTAATCCGCGTCATGCCCCGCCGCACAGGTGAAAAAGAAGTAAACATATACTTCGAATACATAGGCTTTTATAATGTAACAGGTCAGTTCGAGATCACATTTACTGAAGAAGGCCGCTACGCGAAGCTTGCCGATCTCTATGGACAAAATCTGACCGACAGATGGCCGGATCACGCCCTTGAACTGCTCCGCACTGACTTTCATGATTTTCAGGAAGCGATGGCTGCAAAAAGCGGCAATAATCTTGGAATCAGCACTAATGGCAATAATCTCGACATCACCGCCGGCGATGCTTTTCTCAAATATCTAAGCGTCTATCCGCCTGACACAATTGCACATGACAGCAAGGCTCAGGTGGCAAAAAATGTCGCTGCAATATGGAACGAGATCCTGACGACAAACTCTGATTCCATTGTTGTTATCGAAGACGCTGATGAGCATGTCACGAAGAAATCAGGCGGCATCCTGTCAGCTCTGACACCAGTCAAAACATACACACCTGAGGATCCTCTAAAGGTCTCATTCATATATTCCAAAAACCCCAAGAACTCCTCATGGACATATGCTCATGAACTTGGCCGAAGCGAAGTTGAGCAGAATTATGAAGGAATAGTGCGCACCACATGTTTTGACGACAGAGGAAGTGACGCTGAAATTGACGCAGCTTTTGCAGAGGCCGCTGCAGCACATTGTGATGTTGTATTTACAACTGCTCCCGGTCTCATGGAGGCTTCGCTCCGCGCCGCAGTACTTCACCCTGAAATGAAGATCCTGAACTGCTCCATCAACCTCTCAAGCAGCGCCGTACGAACATATTACGCGCGTATGTATGAAGCCAAGTACCTTATGGGCGCACTCGCGGCATCTCTTGCGGATGACCACAGGATCGGATATCTGGCCGACTATCCTATATACGGCACGATAGCAAACATCAATGCTTTCGCCATCGGTGCGGCAATGATGGACCCCAGGTGCAAAATCGTTCTCAAATGGTCGGGCGTCAGGGATTCCCATTGGGATGAAGAATTCAATGATGAAGGGATCAAAATGATATCCGGTCCCGACTACATAAGACCTGATGACAATCAGCGCAGATACGGCGTTTACAAGATCCGTGACAACGGAACGATGTTCAAGATCGCGGCGCCTCTCTGGCGCTGGGGGAAGTTCTACGACCTCATAATCGACTCCATAATTGACGGCAGTTGGGGCACGCGCGAACAGGTCGGAAAATCTCATGCTCTTAATTACTGGTACGGAATGTCATCCGGTGTGATAGATGTTATCATTTCTGATGATCTTCCATATTACTGTTCAAAACTTATTTCTCAGCTTCATGGCGCTGTGAGCCATGGTGCGCTTCTTCCCTTCGATGATGAGATCCACTCTCAGAGCGGTGTCATCCATAAGGCCGGGGATCCGCCTCTTTCGAACGAGCAGATAATTACCATGAACTGGCTTAACGACAATGTCATAGGTTCTATTCCCACAGAAAATGAGCTTGTCGCCAGCGTGCAGAGCACCGTTGAAGTAAGCGGAGTGAAGACCGATAAGTAAAAATAAGTATTACAGTTTTGTAAACCGTAATATGTGGAGCAGCAAATGAAAATTCTTGCAATTGCAGATGATGAAAACAAGTTACTGTGGGACTACTATCAGCCTGACCGGGTCGCCGGAGTCGACCTCATTATTTCATGCGGCGACCTCGACCCTGACTACCTGGAATTCCTGGTATCCATGACCAATTGCCCTCTGCTTTATGTACACGGCAACCACGATAACAAATATGACTATCATCCTCCGCTCGGCTGCATCTGTATCGACGACAAAATATATAACTATAAAGGTCTCCGGATCATGGGGCTCGGCGGTTCCATCCGATACAACAATTCCAAATATATGTCCACCGAAAAAGAAATGCAGAGGCGCATTTCGCACCTCCGCACTGAAATAACTCTCAAAAACGGTTTTGATATACTTGTCGCACACGCTCCGGCCGCCGGCTACGGTGATCTTGAAGACATTGCACACCGGGGATTCTCCTGTTTTAACAATCTTATGGAAACATATAAGCCTAAATATATGCTGCACGGTCACGTGCATTCTACATACACGCGCAGTTTCAAGCGTGAGATCATTCACCCGTCCGGAACAAAGATCATTAATTGCTGCGGTTCTTACATCTTCGACATCGACCAGAGTGAATACCCTCTTCCCGGCAAAACAGGTTCTGCCCTCTACGATCTTTATATGTCAATGAAAATCCGCAGGGAGCTCTGATTTAAAACTTATTCCTGACCGGTCGCCTGAGCTGCTGCCTGGCTTGCTGCACTTTGAGCCGCCGCGCTCTGTGCTGCCGCTGCATCTGCAGCTGCCTTGGCTGCCGCCGCTGCCTGAGCCTGAGACGCTGCCGCCGCATCCGCTGCCGCCTGTGCCTGTGCTGCTGCTACAGCACTGTTCGAAGCATCCGCTGCCGCCTGAGCTTTAGCCGCAAGATCTGCATTTCCCGGGTCTGCCGCTGCCGCCTGTGCCGCTGCTACAGCTGCTGCCTGAGCTGACTGCGCCGCATTGGTAAGTGACGTCACATCACTGCCCGTCGCCTGAGAAGCCGAGTCAGCCGATGAGGAATCATCCGCAGGTGTCTCCACTACAGTCGATCCTCCTCCGTCGAATCCGTCATCAGTAACGCGTCCCGCGCCCTTATCTGCCTTTTTGCCGACTTTATCAACATCGAGAACACCTGTCCCGGTATGAACAATGACAGGCTCTCCCTTTTCAATATTCGCATAAATAGTTTTGGCGGCTGAAAGCGGCAGGTTTACACATCCGTGCGACCCTGCTGTAAGATATATACCTCCTCCGAATTTTGAGCGCCACGTAGCATCGTGAAGACCTATTCCTCTGTTAAACGGCATCCAGTAATTGACATGTGACTGGTATCCTTCACCGACAAGCGTCGCGTTCGTTTCTTTGAATGTAATATCATACATTCCGTCAGGCGTCCCTGTTACATGAGCAACATTTCCTGTCACACATGGCGTCTCTATAACACAAAGCCCGTCCACATAACACCATACGTGTTGATTATCGAGATCCACTTCCACATATGTGTCTCCCCAGTCATCATCACCGAACTCCTCACCCTTGCTTGTCCATACGGGTTCAACAGTTCCTTTGTACCCCTTACTGATATCTTCCACTATAAGTTTTGCCGTCTCTACCTGATCCATCTCCCATCCGAATGAACCAGCAGGCACAGTGACTTCTTTATTGGTCGATGTATGGAACTTCCGTTCTTTGTTATATGTATCATGTTTTCCGGCAAGATCAGCTACCCACTCTGTGACTTTGGCAGCATTAAGCTTTACTCCGTCCATGCTTCCGTATGAGAACCATTCATGGAAAACATCACTCGTGAGCTCTTCCGTCTCATCCCCGAATTCAAATTTCAGGTCAGCGGTCATTGCTTTGTTGAGCTCAGATACTGTCTCGGCTATCGTCGTGCTGTCTGATCTGACGAAAGCCTGCGCATAACACCCTTCAGCATCCATGTCCATGGTATCTGCGAGACCATTTATGCTGTTCTTGACCGCAGCGAGCGTTTTATACCTTAGCGGCGCCGAGCCGTTGTTCTCCGCTGTCACCTCATACTGCCGTGTTCCGCTGTTATATGAATATGATGCATTCACAGGCTGAACCACATTTTCAGTATTGAAAAAGACCAGACCGTTCACTTTTTCTTTGAGGACTGTCGCATTATAACTGACAGTGCTTCCACTTGTCAGCGCAATGTCCCCGCCAAGTGCCGCCCGCACCCAGTCAAAGGCGTTCTGCGACTTCAGGAGCTTCCCGGTACTGCCATCAAATACAGGTTCCAGGTCTATATCTGACGCCTTTATCGTGTCAGACAGGCCGTTCCGTCCTGTTATAGTCAAAACATATCCTTCAGCATCATTTTTTATTTCATTCTCTACCTGAACAGGCGTCTCATTTGCAACATTTCGGCCGTTTATTGATGTGTTCGGAAGAAAATGCTTTGAATAATATACTGCTCCCGCAATATATGCAACAACAAAAACTGCTGCCAATATGATCAGGATCCTTATTCCGTTCTTTTTAAAAAAAGCTCCTGTTGCTGCGAGCGCTAACGCAGCAGAAATATTCTTTTTTTCTGTTTCAGATGAGTCGGTGGTTTTTTCGGTCGAGCCGGCTTTTTCTGCCAGTACGGTTTCTTCTGTCAGGCCGGCTTTTGTTGCCGAGCCATCGGACTGACCATCAGCATTTTTATCAGCCTGACCTTCAGTCTCAGCCGGGATTTCCACGAAATCATCCGGTCTTTCTCCCTCTTCATCCGCATCGACAGGCACATCATTGCTGACATCCAACTCTCTGTAGTCGAAGTCATCATCGGCTGTCTCTTCAGCATCAATGTCAACTATGTCAAAATCATCGTCATCCTGCTGTTCATCATCCATCTGATCTTCATCCGATGAGATACTAATGTCAGATTTATTCTCTATATCTGCCTGGTTCCCGCCGGCTGTGCCGTTTCCGTCATCTGCCATGAAAAGCATTTTTATATTCATCACTATTCCTATTCCCCAAGAGGCGATCATATATCATTCAACAAAATAATGAGTTCAGACTTGAAAATAGTACCAGTTTCCGGAGCGAATAACAACTGTATTGTCAAAATCGGCATTGTGACGGCAAAACAATAAGCGTTCTGCCTGATAAATTAAAAACCCCCGTAGTTACTTCAGCGGGGGTAATCATTTATTTCATTCTGTCATTTATCCGATGATCGTGATGGTCAGATAACATCGTCTCTCTTTATGTAACCTGGTTTATCAGGTGTTGCTATTATTTCTTTCAGGTGAACTATCTTAGCCCACTTGTCCACGACCTGATATTCAAGGTGAACATCATTGTCAATCTCTGTGTGCCCAAGTATCAGACAGTTCTTAATGACAGCACCCTTCTTGATCTTAACTCCACGTCCTATTACGGAATTCTCGACCGTTCCTTCTATCACGCAGCCATTTGCGATCATTGAATTCTTTACAGATGCGCCTTCTACATACTTTGTGGGGCATGAATCCGTAGTCTGAGTGTAAATAGACCAGTCGGGCTGGAAAAGGCTCTTGGCTGTATCAATATCAAGCAGATCCATATTTGCCTGGAAGTAGCTCATGAAATCACAAATTGCAGCAAAGTATCCTTTATGTTGAATACATCTGATATCGAGCTGATCATTTCCGGCATTCATTACATCCGCCAGCGTGTATATGGATGATGCCTTCTGTGCTCCCCTGATCAGCTTCAGAAATAGCTCGTTCTTCATGACATATGTGTCCATGAAGATATTCCTGTCATTGGCCGTTCCAAGGTTTGGCAAGATACTCTTCAACTTCTTCTGTCTGTCAAACTCCATTATCTGGCAGTTTGAATAGCAATCCTTTGCGTTGTTAACACGGTGATACAGAAGTGAGATATTTGCTCCTGACTCTATATGCTGCTCAACGAGATCACTGTAATTCTCTGTAAATACCATGTATCCCGGTGTGAGGATGACGTATTCTTCATGCATACGCTCAATAATATCAAGATTTCCGGCATATGCGCTTATATCCGTGTTATAGACATCATTCAACGGGCTGTCCTGATTGAAAAGGAGCTGCAGTTTGCCGCGTTTTGTATTGATGTTGTAATGCTGCCCTCCCGCCAGATGCTCAGCCAGCGATCTCGGATTCTGACTTACATATACCTGTATATGATCCACTCCTGAATTTGACAGGTTCGACACCGGAAAATCAATGACTCTGTACCTTCCGAGAAAAGAGAACGCACCGATCGGGCGATGATCCTGCAGCCCTTCAACTCTGAACCGGCTGCCAGACGATGTTACAATTCCATATGCATTTCCGCTCATCTTATTTGCCCTCCTTACCGTTCTCAGTGTAAGACATCATCACTTCTTTGTCCTTCACGTCATGCGCTACAAGGAGTATGCTATCGCTGTTAGCACTTCCGACTCTGGCTCCGGCACCTATACTCACACCGTCTGCCACAAGTGCTCTAGTCACTTTGGCTCCCTCTCCCACCTTCGCATTAGGCATAAGCACAGTGTCTGTAACGACTGCGTTCCTGGCTATTTCAGTACCTGTGAACAGCACTGAACGATTAACCGTTCCTTCAATATCGCTGCCCTGTGTGATATATGCGACATCTATCTTCGCATCCGGTCCGATATACTGGGGGAGTGCATTCTGGTTTTCTGAGTAGATAAGCCATCCCGCATCACCTAGATTAAGTTCATTCTTCTTGTCGAGCAGATCCATGTTCGCTTCCCAGAGCGAATCGATCGTCCCTACATCCTTCCAATACCCCTTGAATTCATAAGAATAAAGGGCACAGCCATCAGCCAGCATTGTCGGAATAATATCCTTGCCGAAATCATGATGAGAGTTCTGATCATTGATATCAGCTATCAGCATCTTTCTCAGCTGTTTCCAGTTGAAGATATATATACCCATGGAAGCCAGATTGCTCTTCGGTTTCTCAGGTTTCTCCTCAAACTCAATTATCCTGCCTGTCTCATCTGTGTTCATGATACCGAATCTGCTTGCTTCCTTCATAGGCACACCGAATACAGCTATCGTTGCATCAGCATTGTTCTCCTTGTGGAAGTCCAGCATTTTGTCATAATCCATCTTGTATATATGATCTCCCGAAAGTACGAGAAGATAATCCGGATTATACTTATCTATGAAATCAATATTCTGTGATATCGCATCCGCAGTTCCCCTGTAAACATCCAGATTAGCATCCGCTTTCTCCCGAGGCGGCAAAACAAACACTCCGGAATCCTTTGAATCGAGACCCCATCTTCTGCCGGCCGCAACATAACTGTTAAGCAAGACAGATTCATATTGTGTCAGAACTCCGATAACATCTATGCCACTGTTGGAGCAGTTACTGAGCGGAAAATCGATAATACGATACTTCCCACCGAAAGAAACGGCAGGCTTGGCCACTTTATTCGTCAGATCCTTCAGTCGGCTTCCCCGTCCTCCAGCCAGGATCATGGCCAGCATCTCATTTTGCTTCATAGCAAACCCCCTTGTTTTCCAGGATTGTCAAAAGTATCTTTTGACTTGGCTTTATTTTACTACAATATGTTCAACAATTGGACATTTTCGGGCAGGAAATTGGCAATAATTACAAAAAGGACGGAGTTCCGCTGGGAACTCCGTCCTTTTTGTAATTATTGAGCCGGTCATCAAATTATTCATATTCTTGTATTGATATACGAATTGCTCCGCATTCTGCGAATGCTTTCGCAATTCTCCCAATATGCGGATTCCGCTGATTTACTTCGTAAATCGCTTCATCCTTATATTGGGCCGGTCATCAAATTATTCATATTCTTGTATTGATATACGAATTGCTCCGCATTCTGCGAATGCTTTCGCAATTCTCCCAATATGCGGATTCCGCTGATTTACTTCGTAAATCGCTTCATCCTTATA
>JAQWCI010000021.1:0-5831 GCA_028706005.1 Lachnospiraceae bacterium | reverse complement strand
TTGGGCCGGTCATCAAACAAAAACCGCGTTTCCTGCAAGCAGGAACGCGGTTTTTGTTTTCTTCCCTTATATCAATACATCCCTCCTGCGGGTGCTGCAGGAGCAGCCGGTGCAGGTTCTTTGATTGTTGATACAGCAGCTTCTGTTGTAAGGAAGCTTGATGCTACAGAGCATGCGTTCTGGAGAGCACTTCTTGTGACCTTGGCGGGATCAAGGATTCCGTCTTCGATCATGTCGACATATTCTTCCTTGTATGCATCAAAGCCAACGCCCCTCTTGGACTCCTTGACTTTGTTGACGATAACAGATCCATCAAGTCCTGCGTTTACAGCGATCTGATAAAGCGGAGCTTCGAGTGCTTTAAGAACGATCTTTGCGCCTGTCTTCTCATCGCCTTCGAGATCCTTTGTTGCATCCTTGACTTTGCCGATTGAGTGGATATATGCTGAACCACCACCGAAGATGATACCCTCTTCAACAGCAGCACGTGTTGCGTTCAGAGCGTCTTCCATGTGGTACTTCTCTTCCTTCATTTCTGTCTCTGTTGCAGCACCGACACGGATGACCGCTACGCCGCCTGCAAGTTTTGCAAGACGTTCCTGAAGCTTTTCTTTATCAAAGTCAGACTTTGTATCTTCGATCTGTCTCTTTATCTGAGCAACTCTGTCAGCGATAGCATCCTTGCCGCCTTCGCCGCCGACTATGACTGTGTTCTCTTTCTTGACCTTGACGCTCTTCGCGCGGCCAAGCTGTTCGATCTTAGCATCCTTGAGTTCAAGGCCGATCTCAGAACTGATGACCTGTCCGCCTGTAAGGATTGCGATATCTTCGAGCATTGCTTTTCTTCTGTCGCCATATCCGGGAGCTTTGACTGCTACTACATTGAATGTACCACGCAGCTTGTTGACGATAAGTGTTGTAAGAGCTTCGCCATCAACATCTTCTGCGATGATGAGGAGCGGTCTGCCCTGCTTTACGATATCTTCAAGTAACGGAAGGATATCCTGGATATTTGAGATCTTCTTATCTGTGATAAGGATGTACGGATCTTCAAGATTTGCTTCCATCTTGTCTGTATCAGTTGCCATATAAGCGCTGACATAGCCGCGGTCGAACTGCATACCTTCGACAAGCTCAAGCTCGTTCTGCATTGTCTTGGATTCCTCGATAGTGATAACACCATCTTTTGAAACCTTCTCCATTGCATCAGCGATCATTGTGCCTACATCTTCTGATCCTGAAGAAACAGTAGCGATCTTCTTGATGTGATCTTTGCCGTTTACAGGAGTAGACATGCTCTGAATAGCTTCAATTGCAGCGTCAGTAGCCTTCTTCATTCCCTTGCGGAGAACGATAGGGTTAGCGCCTGCTGCCAGGTTCTTCATACCTTCGTTGATCATTGCCTGAGCGAGAACTGTTGCTGTCGTGGTGCCATCACCTGCGACATCATTTGTTTTCTCTGCTACCTGTTTGACGAGCTGTGCGCCCATGTTCTCGAATCCATCTTCGAGATCGATCTCTTTGGCGATCGTGACACCATCGTTCGTGATGGTAGGTGCGCCGTAGCTCTTGTCGAGTACTACGTTGCGGCCCTTGGGTCCAAGTGTGATCTTTACTGTATCAGCAAGTTTGTTCATACCTGCTGCAAGAGCAGTCCTTGCGTCTTCGCCATGCTTTAATTCTTTTGCCATGATAAATTATCCTCCAAATGTAGTATATTTTCTTTCTGAATGCCTGTTACTTACTCGATTACTGCAAGAATATCGCTCTGCTTTACAATGATATATGAAACATCATCAAGCTTGACTTCAGTTCCGGCATACTTGGAATAAATGACCTTGTCGCCGTTCTTAACTTCCATCTTGACTTCCTTGCCGTCAACAACTCCGCCGGGACCTACTGCGATAACCTCAGCCTGCTGCGGTTTTTCCTTCTCGTTGCCCGGGAGAACGATGCCTGATGCTGTCGTCGTCTCTGCTTCAAGTGCTTTCAAAACAACTCTGTCTGCCAAAGGTACTAACTTCATGATAAATTCCTCCTTGATATTGATATATTTATAAGTCAAAACATATCTTTCAATTTATGTTGTTAGCACTCATTTCTCTTGAGTGCTAACTCTGAGAGATATAATAGTTTCCGCCATAAATGAATGCAAACTATTTCATTCCCGTAGAAATAGCATTTTACTCGTTATTTCTTTAAATATCTCGTTTTTTCTCCGTTTTATACATCATGACATGATTTAATAGTTTGTTAATAATTGATATTCTCTGCAGATATCTCGCTCAGGCTTCCGACAAACATGATATATCTAAAAAAGGGACAGCCGTACAGACATCTGTCCCTGATTCCTGTAAATTATTGCCGCAAAGCAGCTTATTACTCCTGTTTTGCCTGTTTCATAAGTTTTATCTCAGCCTGTGCCGCAGCCAGTCTTGCGATCGGGACACGGAAAGGTGAGCAGCTTACATATGTCAGACCGACTCTGTTGCAGAACTCGATAGATGCAGGATCACCGCCATGCTCGCCGCAGATACCAAGTTTGATATCGGGACGGACTTTCTTGGCTTTCTCTGTAGCCATCTCTATGAGCTGGCCGACACCGTTCTGGTCGAGATGTGCGAACGGATCTGCTTCGTAGATCTTGGACTTGTAATAATCCTGCAGGAACTTTCCGGAATCATCACGTGAGAAACCGAATGTCATCTGAGTCAGATCGTTTGTTCCGAATGAGAAGAACTCTGCCGACTGAGCTATCTGATCAGCCATGAGAGCAGCTCTCGGGATTTCGATCATAGTTCCCACATGATGAACTATAGTTGAGTTTTTCTCTGCTTTGACCTTGGCTGCTGTATCATCGATAACTTTCTTTACAACATCAAGCTCTCTCTTATCGCCTACAAGCGGAACCATGATCTCAGGCTCAATGTTATAGCCGTACTCGTCATTTACTTCTATTGCAGCTTCGATGACAGCTCTTGTCTGCATCTTGGCAATTTCAGGATATGTTACAGACAGACGGCATCCACGATGACCCATCATAGGGTTGAACTCATGAAGAGCATCACAGCGGGCTTTTACATCTGCGAGAGTAAGGCCCATATCATCTGCCAGTTCCTTCATTTCCTCATCTGTTGTCGGAACGAATTCATGAAGAGGCGGATCCAGGAAACGAATAGTTACAGGGCGTCCTTCCATAGCTTCATAAATTCCCTTGAAGTCACCCTTCTGGTAAGGAATCAGCTGGTTCAGAGCTGCTTCTCTCTCTTCTGTTGTATCTGAAAGGATCATTCTGCGGATCTTTGGAATTCTCTCCGGTGCAAAGAACATATGCTCTGTGCGGCACAGTCCGATTCCTTCAGCCCCGAGATGTACTGCATTCTCAGCATCGTCAGGCGTATCAGCATTAGCGCGGACCTTGAGCCTTCTGAATGAGTCAGCCCATTTCATGATGCGCTCGAAGTTGCCGCTTATTGTTGCATCAACAGTAGCTATATCACCGAGATAGATCTTGCCTGTGGAGCCATCGAGAGAAATATAATCGCCCTCATTTACAGTAACTCCGCCGAGATCAAATGTTTTGTCTTCTTCATTGACCTTCATGTCGCCGCAGCCTGAAACGCAGCATGTGCCCATGCCTCTTGCAACAACAGCAGCGTGGCTCGTCATTCCGCCGCGCATTGTGAGAACGCCTTCTGCGGCGTGCATGCCCTCGATATCCTCAGGTGACGTCTCCTGACGGACAAGGACGACTCTCTGTCCTGCCGTGTGAGCCGCAATAGCATCATCAGCGTTGAAGTAGACGCGTCCTGCAGCAGCTCCGGGTGATGCCGGAAGTGCCTGTCCTATAACTCTGCCGTTCCTGAGTGCCTGAGTATCAAAGTTCGGATGGAGCAGCTGATCGAGCGATGAAGCCTCAATGCGGAGCACTGCCTCTTCCGGTGTGATCATGTTCTCGTCCACGAGATCGCAGGCGATCTGAAGAGCTGCCTGAGCTGTTCTCTTGCCGTTTCTTGTCTGAAGGAAATAAAGCTTGCCTTCCTCGATCGTGAACTCCATATCCTGCATATCGCGATAATGATCTTCAAGGATCTTTGCGGAGTCCATGAACTGCTTGAAGACGCCCGGCATATCCTCCTGAAGTCTCGTGATAGGCTGAGGTGTGCGGATACCTGCAACAACATCTTCGCCCTGAGCATTTATGAGGTACTCACCGAAAATACCCTTTGCGCCCGTGCCGGGATTTCTTGTGAAAGCAACGCCTGTTCCTGAAGTGTCACCCTTATTGCCGAATACCATGGCCTGAACGTTTACAGCCGTGCCCCACTCGTACGGAATATCATACATTCTTCTGTAAGAGTTTGCTCTCGGGTTGTCCCATGAACGGAAAACAGCCTTTATAGCTTCCATCAGCTGGACCTTTGGATCCTGCGGGAAATCCTGACCCATTTTTTCTTTATATGCCGCCTTGAACTTGGAGATAACATCCTTAAAATCAGCGTCTGTCAGCTCATAATCGTAAACATAACCCTTGTTCTTACGGACATCCTCAAGAATGCTGTCAAAATATGTTTTGTTCATTCCCATGACAACATCTGAGAACATCTGGATGAATCTGCGATATGAATCATATGCGAATCTGGGATTACCTGTCTTCTTTGCAAAGCCTTCTACAGAAATGTCGTTGAGACCAAGATTGAGAATTGTGTCCATCATGCCCGGCATGGATGCTCTGGCACCTGAACGTACAGAAACAAGTAACGGATCTTCCGTATCACCGAATTTTTTGCCCTGAACACCTTCAAGCCATTTCAGAGCCTCAAAGATCTGTCCCTGTGTCTCCTCATTGATCTGTTTATCATCATTGTAGTAATCTGTGCACGCTTCTGTGGAAATCGTGAAGCCATTCGGGATAGGAAGCCCGATGTTCGTCATTTCCGCAAGTCCTGCGCCCTTACCGCCGAGAAGATTGCGCATATCGGCGTTTCCTTCTTTGAACAGGTATACTCTCTTGCTCATTCTTTTGCCCTTTCCGTGCCTTCTGCGGCACCATCCATACATATATATGAAACCCCATAGGGGATGCATATCCGTCAAAACAAATGACCTGCTTCAGGTCTTACTGCCCCGGCAACGCAGATCAACAAATCGCTTCACTCCCTGATCCGTGGAGATGCATACTGTGACTGTCTTCACCGGGAATAAAGCTGTCAAAAATGAAAACATCAAAGTGCCCTTCTGCCTTCTTGAGCTGTTCTTCGCTCTTGATGGTCCACGCGGCCGCTTTAGCATGGAAAAATCCGTGACACAATCTGCGCGACGGATTTCTTTCATGTAAATGATTGTATGCGATGAAATCCGGTTTTGTCACAAAATCTTCGAGCAGCATCTGAAGCATAAACAGAAACGGAAAAGCTGCCGTCCATGACTCTTTGTTATGAAGAAAGGCCTCTGACAACTGTCCGCGCATAACTGTTGAATGTTTTCTGCGGTACCAGATCAAAACCAGCGGGTTAAATGATTCTACACAGTATACTCCCTTATAGCTCCTTAGCATCTCATCGCAGATGCGGCACACGGAAAGATCTTTCCTCTCCACCTTGTACTCAATTATAAGCGGGACCCTTCCATCTACAAATCTCAGAAATTCCCTGAATGTCGGTATCTTCTCATCACTGTCGCCAAGGCGGCATGTCTGAAGTTCTTCAAATGTGTAATCAGACACTTTGCCGGGTTTTGTACACATTCTTATCAATGTGAAATCATGAAATACGACCGGCACTTTGTCTTTTGTCATCTGTACATCAAGCTCTATACCATAACCGGCTGCC
>JAQWCI010000020.1 GCA_028706005.1 Lachnospiraceae bacterium | reverse complement strand
TTTAGCCATGGCAGGTCTGCATAAAGCGCAGACCTGCGGCGATTTACTGGGAAAAGCAATTTATCAATGTCAAAAATTACTTCGTAATTTTAGACATGGCAGGTCTGAAAAGCGCAGACCTGCGGCGGTTGAGCCATGGAGGGAATGTATGAAAAAGAGGACAACAATTGTTTTGAGTCTGCTCATGACAACGTCATTATTGATGACGACAGGATGCGGCAGCAGTGAAAGCACTGCTTCCGACAAAACAGCCGAGACCGGCGCGGCGAAAGAAACAGCCGAAACTGCAGAATCATCTGCAGCTGAAGTAACTGCGCCCGCAGATGAGGAGTCATCGTCGGAAGCCTCGACAGAGAAGGCAGATGATGAAAACAAGACACCGGAAATCCTGTCACTTACCAGGACCAGGGATTATTCACTTGGCCGTTATAGTGATGACAACGTATTTCTTGTGTCAAGTCACTACGATATTCTTGATACAGACATGAGCAGCGATGATCTGCCGGAGCATCTGAAGGATGTTCTGGATTCTTATAACAAAGAAATTAAAACTTCTACATCAGAACAGGCGGATGAGTGCTATGAATATGCCAAGTCGGATTATGACTATAAAAGGGATGACTATATCAGCCAATCGGGCGAGAGCAATCCTGATTCGTATGAATTCTGGAATTGTTATGCTGCGGAAAATGACACGACAGTAGTGAGGGCTGACAACGAGATCCTCAGTCTCATGGTCATGAATTACTGGAATGCGGGAGGCGCTCATCCATCTACCAGTTACAGCGCATACAACTATGACGTGGCTACAGGCAAAACACTTGAGCTCGATGATGTTTTTACTGATACCGGGAAACTTGCGGGAATCCTGTCAGATCTGATTTATAAGGCTTATCCTGATGTAACGTTCTTCGCCGATGATGACAAGTCAGGTGAAGGAGAGACGCTTGAGGGCGATATTCAGAACATGATAGATGAGCCGGAGACATACGTGGGACTTGTTTTCACGCTTGATTATTCAGGTGCGAATTTCACGTTCTCACAGTACAGTCTTGCAGCTTATGTTTATGGCATTCAGACCGTGACACTGAGTTATGACGAATATGCTGATATGTTTGCAAAGGATTATTCGATGGCTCCTGAAAACTATATAGAGAAGATTGATTCGGGCACGGATTATCAGATTGAGGCTGGTGACGGCAGTACAAACGTCCTCAGGATCGACTATGAGTATTCAGGTGATGAAGAGACAGATTCCTTTGTTACGGCAGACATTACATTTGGCAAAGCCACTGCAACTGCCGGAAAAGATGATTATGCATTCAAGATGGAACCTTATCTTGTCCATAATGACGGAAAATTATATCTGTGGATAGAATACAGCATGGAGAGCGATTATCATAATATCCATATCTGGGATCTTAATGCTGACAATGATGATGCTTCGCTTGAGGAGCTGGACAGCATGCCTTACGGATTGTCGGACAGGGTTCCTCTTGATCCCCAGAATATTGAGCTTTCGACGATCTGCCAGCTGGGAAGCACAACGACCATATTTGGTGATTTCAAAGTGGGATCTGATGGTAATCTGAAAATGGATGGAAAGTACTTTGCGATGCAGCCGATAAGAGGCGATGGAGTTACTCTGAACAAGGATGTGGATGTAGAGATCGAATCTGCTGATTATATTGAGTCTGAATATGGAGCAGTAGTGAATTATTCTGTAGGCACAGGACCTGTGTACAATGAGGACGGTTCTGTAAAACAGATGGATGACGGCTCGTATGATTATGATCAGTGTGAGAAATCAGGAAGTTTTGATGAGGTAAACGAAGTGCCTGATGACAAATTTGAAAAGGCTACAGTCAAAAAGGAAACAAAACTGTACCTTTACAGAACTGATGGTGGGAGAATTGTGGACTTCACCACAGATAGCGGAGATATCGTAAGAATCACGTTTGATGAGGATAGTACTTCTACTTTCAACGGTGGAATCGATTCATTTACGACGCTCGAAGATGCAGCGTATGCCGGCTAATGAATGCGACCTGTAGAACGAGGTCGCATAGTAGGATTGCGCGTGGCGCAATCCTACGGGTAACGCAAGCCGGAAGAGGTGGGTATCACTTTGCTCCAATGGTTATGGGTGCGAAGCGGCGCAGAAGTTTTTCCACTGCAAGGCACAGGAGTACGATCACAATATCCACGGCGATGCACACAGGAAGATAATCTTTCCTGATCAGTGCATGAACAGACGGGCTGAGGATTTCAATGATATAAAGAGGAAATTTGTGCAGGACCAGTATTGCAAGCGTTCTGCGGCCGACATATTCGAAAGGCAGGAATTTGCCTACAGCCCGCGAGATGAGAATAATGGCGGCGGAGCCGGCAAGAGAGCACAATATATAGGCAGTAACGTTGTTGAAATCGTCAGGTCTTGAATCCATGTGACCTGCATAGTGTGAGAGAATTATCACGAAAGCGAAGAGAACGCCCGCGAGGGCGGCCAGCATCACTGTTTTTATGCGAGCTCTTCCTTTCGTGATTTTGTTTAGAAAAGTGCGTGTCCCAAATATCAGACCCGGATATTGCTCCGGTATTCTGCGCAGCATCAGTCCGATTCCAAAATATGAGCACATTGAAAGTGCAGTCTCTGATTCAAGCGGCCAGATGAAGTTGCTGTGGCTGTAAGTTATGTAATACATGAAGGCGAAGGAAAGAAGGATCACGGAAGCTGCGGTGCAGTCAACAACTGTATTCTGATGCTTCCCGGAAAGTGATTTCCCAATCGCAATGGTTTTCTCAGTAAGTTTAAGAACCGCAAACCATATACACTCGATGCAGAACAGACATGGCAGGAACCACAGCGGTCTGTTCCAGTTCATGAGTCCTGTCTCGGAATTCGCATAGAGCATTCCCATGAGATTACCTGTAAGAGAATTGTTTACAGATGCAGATGCTCTGTTTCCCAGACTCCCGGTTATTCCCTGCCCGGCTATTGGGTATATTACAATGCTCACAATGCTCCAGAAATAAAAAGGCAGCATGATCTTTTTCAGAGCATTGACTATAAAAGCGCCTGAACTGCGTCTGTCTCCGCGGAAAGTATATCCTGAGAGCATAAAGAACACAGCTGTATTAAATGAGAAGATAAAGTTCCCGGCCATCGAGTCATCCCTTATGGTATGCCCGAAAACAATGCAGAAAATGGAAATAGCCTTCGCTGTATCTACCCAGTGAATGCGTGATGACCCTGCACTCACGTCACTTCCCCCGGATCGTCTGGAACCCCTGTATGAATTTGTTTTGATAATTTTCTTAAACATCCGGGCTATTATATCGCGATTTTTTTACATAAAGATATTATTGAGAATGAAATATCAGGAAAAGGCAGAAGATGCCTTGCCAAACTTGCATCACTACCTGTGAATTCAAGGAATTGCCAGATTCACAGGTAAACAGGTCAGCTGTATGCCTTGCCAAACTTGCATCACTACCTGTGAATTCAAGGAATTGCCAGATTCACAGGTAAACAGGTCAGCTGTTTGCCTTGCCAAACTTGCATCACTACCTGTGAATTCAAAGAATTGTCAGATTCACAGGTAAACAGGTCAGTTGTTTGCCTTGCCAAACTTGCATCACTACCTGTGAATTCAAAGAATTGTCAGATTCACAGGTAAACATGCTGAAAAGAGTTTTTTCTGGACATATTTCTTACCTGTGAATTCAAAGACCTGCCAGATTCACAGGTAAACATGTTAAAAAAGGCTTTTCCAGACTTGAATATCCATACCCGCATGCGATTTCCCGTCTTGAAGAAGGTCAAAAATTAACATATAATGAGTAGCGTTGTTCATGCGATGTGGATAAGTGTCACAAGAGTAAAAGATTATTTCCGGTCGCAGGCCGGAACTGGAGACTTAAGATTAATGACTGATGATCGCAGATATCCGTCAAAATATAATAATCCCGATAAGAACGTTAATAGCAGGCAAAACAGTCAGCAGGGCAATCAGCGGACTGAGCATGATGACCGCGGACGCATCCGAAGTTCTGGAAGCAGACGAGAACAGGCCAGCCTGAATCAGAGCCGCAGTTCAGAAAGCAGACGGAGTCAGAGCAGTCAGAGTCAGAGAAGTCGGAATCACAACAGCGGCTCAGTAAGCAACAACTCAGTAAGCCAAAGTTCAGCAGGTACCCGCAATCAGAGCAGCCGTAACCAGACAACACGCAGCAACAATGGCAGAAGACATGATAACAGAAGTCCATGGCAGAAATTCCTTGAAAGTCCGGCTTCCAAAGTTGTTATGGCAGTGCTGCTGATAATTGTAATAGTTGCGATTGTACTGGTGATCAGAAAAGCCAAAGGTTCGGGGCAATCAGATGCATCCGTTGAAGGTGCGAGCATTTCACTTGCTGCTGAAGATACAGGCGACACAATTGTTTTTGCCAAGAATGGATCGCTGGAAGTAAGTTCCGTAGAGTCGTTTGGAGAGGATTATTACGACAGCAGTGAACTCAAAACAAATATTGATAAAGAGATTTCTGATTACAACGGTTCTTCCAAAGCCAGTGAAAAAAACGCTGTTGAGGCGTCAGACCTCGTTGCCGATAACGGCGCCGCGACGGTAAAGATCAAATATGCAAGCGTCGATGACTACTGCAATTTCAATGAAGCCCAGCTGTTCGTTGGAACGGTGGGAGACGCCAGGAGTGCGGGATATGACCTGTCAGGTCTGATTTCGGCGGTGTCGCAGGAAGATACGGAGAAGATCCTTACATCGTCAGATCTTGAGACATTTTCTGACAGTACGATCGTGATCCTCACCAATCCGGCGAAGTTTGAAGTTCCGTCAAAGATCATGTATGCTTCGAAGAATGTTAAGATCACTGATGAAAAGACGGGAGAGGCAACTGAGGATAGTTCGGAAGCTGATCCTGCGTTAATTCTGCTGAAAAACTGATATGTTTTGTCGCTGACGCAATTTTAACAATGAACGGGGCAAAAGCTCCGGCGAGGAGGATATTATGGAAAAGTCAATGGATAAGATCGTCAATCTCTGCGGGAGCAGGGGCTTCATTTATCCGGGTTCACAGATTTACGGAGGCCTTTCAAATACCTGGGATTACGGTCCGCTCGGAGTCGAGCTCAAGAATAATGTCAAGAAAGCATGGTGGCTGAAGTTTGTTCAGGAGTCACCGCAGAATGTAGGTGTCGATTGTGCTATTCTTATGAACCCCAGAACATGGGTCGCTTCAGGGCATCTTGCGGGTTTCTCGGATCCTCTTATGGATTGCAAGGGCTGCGGCGAGCGTTTTCGCGCTGACAATCTCATCGAGGATTACGTCAAAGAGCAGAACATGACACTGGATTCTCCTGTCGATGGCTGGTCTCCTGATGATATGATGAATTTCATCAACAAATTCAAGGTTCCGTGCCCGAGCTGCGGCAAGTTCAACTGGACTGATATCCGCCAGTTCAATCTTATGTTCAAAACCTTCCAGGGCGTCACGGATGATTCCACAAATACGATCTACCTTCGTCCGGAGACGGCTCAGGGAATTTTCGTGAACTTCAAGAATGTTCAGAGGACATCAAGAAAGAAGCTTCCTTTCGGCATTTGCCAGATCGGTAAGTCTTTCAGAAATGAGATCACGCCCGGTAACTTTACATTCCGTACGAGAGAGTTCGAGCAGATGGAGATGGAATTCTTCTGCAAGCCCGGCACAGATCTCGAATGGTTCAAGTATTGGAAGGATTTTGCAATCAAATGGCTGAATACACTTGGCCTTCCTGAGGAACACCTCAGATATCGCGATCACGATCCGGCAGAACTTGCTTTCTATTCAAAAGCTACTACTGATATTGAATATGCGTTCCCATTCACAGATTGGGGTGAGCTCTGGGGCATCGCTGACAGAACCGATTATGACCTGTCACAGCACCAGAAAGTCTCAGGTGAGGATCTCACATATTTTGATGACGAGACGAATGAGCGCTATATTCCTTACGTTATCGAGCCTTCACTCGGATGCGACCGTGTAATTCTCGCTTTCCTCTGCGAAGCTTATGACGAAGAGACACTTGAGGGCGGCGACGTCCGCACCGTGATGCACTTTCATCCGGCGCTTGCTCCTGTCAAGATCGCAGTCCTTCCGCTTTCCAAGAAGCTCGCTGACGGCGCGAACAAAGTATATGAGAAGCTGTCAAAACATTATGTCTGCGAGTTTGACGACAGAGGCGCAATCGGAAAGAGATATCGCCGTGAGGATGAGATTGGGACACCTTACTGCATATGCTATGACTTCGATTCTGAGACTGACAACTGCGTGACCATCCGTGACAGAGATACGATGGAACAGGTCAGGATCCCGATTGAGGAACTTGATTCCTGGTTTGCAGGAAAATTTGAATTTTAAGAAAAACAATGATTTCGGCATGTCCGGGATATGAGTTAAATGTAGATTGTCAGATCAAATGTTTTGAATAAAGGAGTTCTGTTATGGAAAACAGAGGCGTAAACGAATTAAGAGAGATGTTCCTGTCATTTTTCGAGGAGAAGGGTTGTCTTCGTATGAAGAGCTTCTCGCTTGTCCCGCACAATGACGATTCACTTCTTATAATAAATTCAGGAATGGCACCGCTGAAGCCGTATTTCACCGGTCAGGAGATTCCGCCGAGA
Organism: Lachnospiraceae bacterium; assembly: GCA_028706005.1. Lineage (GTDB taxonomy): Bacteria > Bacillota > Clostridia > Lachnospirales > Lachnospiraceae > CAG-791. Next base: position 14,732 of record JAQWCI010000020.1, on the reverse strand, counting down.
ACGAGAGTCACGACCTGCCAGAAGTGCATCCGCACCGGCGATCTTGAGAATGTCGGCAAAACAGCCCGCCATGGCACTTTCTTCGAGATGCTGGGCAATTTCTCATTCGGAGATTATTTCAAGAAAGAAGCTATTCCGTGGGCATGGGAGTTCCTCACAGAGCGCGTGGGGCTTGATCCGGAACGTCTCTATCCGTCAGTGTATCTCGATGATGACGAGTCATATAATATATGGCTTAATGATATGCACATCCCGGCTGAGCGTATATACAAGTTCGGCAAGGAAGATAATTTCTGGGAGCACGGTTCAGGTCCCTGCGGCCCATGCTCAGAAATATATTATGATCGCGGACCCGAGTTCGGCAATGGCCCTGAGGATGTAATGGGCGGCGAAGGCGACCGTTACATGGAAGTCTGGAACATTGTTTTCTCGCAGTTCAACAATGACGGTCACGGTAACTATACAGATCTGATCCACAAGAATATTGATACAGGCATGGGTCTTGAAAGACTTGCAGTTGCTGTCCAGAATGTAGGTTCGATTTTTGATGTCGATACGATAAAGGCTCTCCGCGACCATGTCTGCTCGCTTGCGGGCGGAATCGCCTATGAAACTGGTTCTACATATGACACTGATGTTTCCGTCCGTATCATTGTTGACCATATTCGTTCCACGACATTTATGATTTCAGATGGAATTATGCCGTCGAATGAAGGACGAGGATATGTTTTGCGCAGGATCATCCGTCGCGCGGTCCGCCACGGCCGTAAGCTTGGAATCAAGGGCTCGTTCCTTCCGGAGCTCGCTGTAACCGTTATTGATGGCTCAAAGGGCGGATATCCGGAACTTGAGGAGAAGAAGGATTTCATCCTCAATGTAATAAGGCAGGAAGAAGAAAAGTTCGAGAAAACATTTGAGCAGGGTCTCGAGATCCTCGAAAACATGGAGACAGAGCTCGAGTCGAGCGGATCAAAGGAATTATCAGGAGAGAACGCATTCAAGCTTTATGATACTTTCGGATTCCCGCTTGATTCTACCAGGGAAATTCTTGAAGAAAAAGGTTTCACAGTAGATGAAGCCGGTTTCGAAAAGGCTATGAAGATCCAGAAGGACACAGCGCGCAAGGCCCGCAAGGTATCAAATTACATGGGAGCGGATGCGACTGTCTATGAGAGCATGGATCCGAAGATCACATCCCTTTTCAATGGATATGACAGGATCACTGAAGATTCGAAGATCGTCGCTATGGCGGCACTTTACCCTACGGATTCATCTGAGGAGAACGCTGTTGCCGAGGCACTTTCTGATGGTCAGACAGGCGCTATCATAACAGATGAAACTCCGTTCTACGGAACCATGGGCGGCCAGGTCGGAGACACAGGTATCATCGAGAATGAGAACGGTACATTTGAAGTGACAGATACTCTTCATGTCGCCGGATCAAAGATAGCTCATGTTGGCAGAGTGACAAGCGGAATGTTCAAGCTCGGAGACACAGTCACACTTAAGGTCGACGAGAAGACGAGGCTCGCTACCTGCCGCAATCACTCAGCTACACATCTGCTGCAGAAGGCACTTAGAGAAGTGCTCGGCACACATGTAGAGCAGTCGGGTTCATATCAGGATGCCGGAAGGACACGTTTTGACTTCTCGCATTTCAAGGCGATGACACCTGATGAAATAAAGAAGGTCGAGGATATCGTCAATGAGGAAATAGCTGACGCGCTTCCTGTAGAGACCGATATCATGGGAATTGATGATGCTAAGAAGTCCGGAGCAATGGCACTTTTCGGTGAGAAATACGGAGATAAGGTCCGTGTTGTCAGAATGGGAGACTTCTCAAAGGAACTCTGCGGCGGAACTCATGTTTCGAATACTTCTGTTATAGGGCAGTTCAAGATTCTTTCAGAGAGCGGCGTCGCAGCCGGTGTCCGCAGGATCGAAGCCATAACTGGCGATAATGTGAAGAAGTATTACGAGGATGTCGAGAAAAAGCTTGAAGATGCATCTGAAATTCTGAAGGCCACACCTGATACAGTAAGTGAGCACATTAAGAAGCTTCAGGAAGAACTTAAGGCTGTAAAGAGTGAGAATGAAGCGCTGAAGAGCCGTCAGGCGAGCGAATCACTCGGTGATGCAATGGACAAGGTAACTGATATAGGCGGCATTTCATTCCTTGCAGCATCTGTTGACAATGTCGATATGAACGGGCTTCGAGAGCTCGGTGATAAATTAAGGACAAAACTTGAAGCAGTCGCTGCCAAGAAGTCTGCGGACGGAGCTGCATCAAACGGTGTCGTGATAATGCTTATGTCAGCTGCTGACGGTAAGGTTTCTCTTATGGCCATGGCTGATGACAATGCCATATCGCACGGAGCTCACGCAGGCAATCTTGTCAAAGGCATCGCAGGACTTGTAGGCGGTGGCGGTGGCGGACGTCCTAACATGGCACAGGCCGGTGGCAAGAATCCCGCAGGAATTCCGGACGCACTCAAGGCCGCACCTGACTGCCTTGCAGGGATGGTGAAGTGAAGTTTTATTAGTAAGGCAAGAGATTAGCAAGAGATTATTTTGCAGACGTCCAGATCATTTATTGATTTGGGCGTCTGTTTTATAGAAGAGCGTTTTAATTTTGGCAAAATTATGCGCCCGGTGGTAATATTTGCGCTGCGCGCACAACTTCCGTGAAATAGCAGTGGAATTTGCCCCGACCAGAGAACTACAAGATATTTGTTCTTGACGCGAGGTTTTGCAGAGGTTATAATTCTTTTCGTGTGTAAGAACTAAATTCACATAAAAACCCAATCAGTCATATACCTGAAGGGACTGAAGGGAGGGTAGAAGATATGTCAAGCGTAATAGTAAAAGAGAATGAGACTCTGGACAGTGCACTCCGCCGCTTTAAGAGAAGCTGCGCAAAGGCAGGCATCCAGCAGGAAATCCGCAAGAGAGAGCATTACGAGAAGCCTAGCGTCAGACGCAAGAAGAAGTCAGAGGCTGCAAGGAAGCGCAAGTACAACTGATTTTCTGCATTAGTTACAAATGAGAGCAAAGCCCTTGGTTTATAATAAATCAAGGGCTATTTTTATAGGCTGCAATGCGAACGGTAATACGTGTTCGCATAGTAGGATTGCGCGTTGCGCAATCCTACGGGTATAGAAAACCTATATTTGCAATGCGAACGGTAATACGTGTTCGCATAGTAGGATTGTGCGTAGCACAATCCTACAGATTGGGTGTTTTTATGAGAGTATTTCTGATCATATTCGGTTGTTTTGTCGCATTTAATCTGATAATGATGATGATCGACAGTAACCGTCTGGTCACAAGACAATATAGAATAGTCTCTTCAAAACTCAGACGCCGTCACAGGTTTGTTTATCTGACAGATCTTCACGGCAAGCAGTTCGGAAAGGATGACGCAAAGCTTGTGGAGAAAATCAGACGGGCAAAGCCTGATTTCATTCTGATTGGCGGGGATATGATAGTGCGCGCAGATTCAGACCCGGATAGCACAAAGTGGTATGATTCAGTCGTATCGCTGATCAGGCAGCTTGCTGCCGAATTTCCGGTCTTCTGTGTCAACGGAAATCACGAACTCAGACTTGAGAAACCTTATCCATTTGACCATTTTGACGGCGAGTGTTACAGGATTTATACTGAGCAGTTGTGTGAAGCAGGTGCCAGAGTATCACGTAATGAGAGAATAAGACTTTCAGACATCACGGAAAATTCTGATGATAACGATGTTGAACTATACAGCTTTGAACCTGATCATTGTATTTATAACAAGTTCGTAAAGCACACGATAAACGTGGCTTATGTAAAGGAAAGACTGGGAGACAAGCCGGAACAGGGCGTATTCTCACTTGTTTTGTCTCATCATCCCAAGCACTTCGATGCGTTGGCCGCATGGGGCGCCGATGCGGTAATATCCGGGCATTGTCACGGCGGGTGCCTGAGACTTCCATATATTGGTGGAGTGATTTCGCCGGATCCAGAGCTGTTCCCGCGTTATTCGGGTGGAATGTATGTGCTGGATGAAGAAAATTCTGCTGAAGGCAGCGACTGTGCAGAAGATATTGCCAACACAGAAGATATTGCCAACACAGAAGATATTGTCAACACAGAAGACATTGCCAACACAGAAGATATTGCCAACACAAAAGGCAGCAACAACAAAGAAGACAGCGTAATTAAGTGCCGTGGCAAACGCGGCATCACAGAAAATAATGCCAACACAGAAAATCATGACATTAAGTGCCGTGGCAAACGCATCTTTCCGAAAGATAATTTCCTTGGACTCGGCAGGAAACTTGAAAACGGAGAGAGAGACGCCGGAGAATGCAGGCTTGATTCTGGAACCACATCAGCTTATTCTGAAAAATCAGACGGCTCAAATCCTGGAGATGGGCACTGCTCTGTCATGATCCTCAGCTGTGGGACAGGTATGCATACGATCCCGGCCAGGATTTTCAATCCATGCGAAATTTCGGTAATAGAACTTATTCCGGAGAAAGGAACAAAGTAAATCTATGGCGATTCCTGTTAAACTTCAGGCTTTTGAAGGACCTCTCGACCTTTTGCTGCATCTGATCGACATCAACAAGATCGATATTTATGACATACCCATCGTGACAATAACGGATCAATATCTTGAATATGTCAGGGATATGGGCGAAGCCGACATGAATGTCACAAGTGAATTCATGGTGATGGCTGCGACGCTTCTAGACATAAAATGCAAAATGCTCCTTCCGCCTGAAAAGGATGAAGAGGGCAACGACGTCGACCCCAGAGATGAGCTTGTTGAGAAACTTCTTGAATACAAAACATATAAATACATGAGTTATGCTCTCAGTGAGCGTGAGAAGGATGCGTCTTTCAATTATTACAGAGAACGCAGACTTCCTAAAGAAGTACAGGAATTTGTGCCTCCGATCGATTACGACGAGCTTATAGGGACCAAAACACTTCTTACACTTCAGAATATATATCAGGATGTTTTGCAGAGAGCGGACGACCGGGTCGATCCGATAAGAAGTAAATTCGGGAACATCGAAAAAGAAGCGATAGACATGGGCTCGAAAGTCTTGTTTGTGAAAGCCTATCTCATACATAATCCGAAGACTGATTTCAGGTCGCTCCTCGAGGAGCAGAAGAGCAAAGAAGAGATCATAGTAACATTTCTGATAATGCTGGAGCTTATGAAGACCGGTGTCATACACATAGAACAGGACGAAACATTCGGCAGAATAAACGTCAGCGTCATTGATACTGAGAAGCTCAAGAACATGAGTATCGGCGAATTTACAGGTGAAGCTGAAAGGGACGAGGAGCAGAACATACAGGAAACGCAGGAGCCGCTTCTTAATGATGGAGGAACAGATGGAACTTAAACAGGCAATGGCAGCCACAGAAGCCATTCTTTTTGCGATGGGAGATTCAGTGGAAATCTCTGATCTCTCTAAAGCACTGGAGATGGGAGATGACGACACCGGCCGCGTAATTGCGGCTCTGGAAAACAAATATGATTCGGAAGATTCAGGAATAAGAATAGTGCGTCTTGATAAGGCAGTACAGCTCACGACAAAGACGGAACTGTACGATTACCTCATAAAGATCGCATCTGCGCCGCAGAAACCTAAGCTTACTGACACAGTTCTTGAAACACTTTCCATCATCGCTTACAAGCAGCCTGTGACTAAGGCTGAGATCGAAGTCATCCGCGGTGTGAACTCTGACTTTTCAGTGGACAGACTCATAACGTATGGTCTCATTCAGGAACTCGGCCGCAAGGATGCGCCCGGAAGACCCATACTGTTTGGTACTACTGAGCAGTTCCTTCGATCCTTCGGCGTAAAATCCATAGCCGATCTCCCCGCTCCGGGCGAGGAGAAACTTGAAGAATTCAAGACTCAGGCCGAGGAAGAAGCCGACTCAAAACTTGGCATCTGACCATTTGGCGTCTGTATAAGAGTCACCAGTGAGCAGTAACTTTGCTCGAACACGATCATAATATAGTTTATGATTTCTGTTGTCGCAGACTACCGGATTATGTTATACTTGCCGATAGCACAATTACGGAAATATTCATGGGTTCCGTTAATTATTTATCCAATAATTTTTACAGATGGAGGTCAATATGAGCAGTTCTTCAAAAGCGAGCACAAGAATCACTTCTTTGCTCGATGAAAACAGTTTCGTTGAGATCGGCGCACGTGTTTCGGCGCGTTCTACCGACTTCAATTTGAAACCGGATCAGGCGCCATCCGACGGTGTTATAACCGGTTACGGCGTCATTGATGGAAACCTTGTCTATGTTTACAGCCAGGATTCTTCAGTCCTCGGCGGTTCCGTAGGCGAGATGCATGCGAAAAAGATCGCTAAGCTTTACGATCTTGCAATCCGTACAGGTTCACCCATCATTGGTTTTGTCGATTCCACAGGCATCCGCCTTCAGGAATCAACAGATGCTCTTGAAGCTATCGGAACGATTTATGCAAAACAAGCTGAAGCTTCAGGTGTTATCCCTCAGATCACCGCAGTTTTCGGTACATGCGGCGGCGGTCTGTCAATTCTGCCTGCAATGAGCGACTTCTCATTCATGGCTGATGACGCTAAACTCTTTGTCAATTCACCCAATGCAATCAAGGGCAATTATGAAGAGAAGAACGACACAGCAAGCGCTAAGGCAAAGGCAGAGTCAGGCAATGCTGACGCTACAGGATCAGAGGACGAGATAATCGCTGAGATCCGCACACTGGTAGGACTTCTTCCATGCAACAATGAAGATACTGCTTTCGCTGATTGCGAAGATGATCTCAATCGCGCAAGTTCAAATGTTGCATCAGGCAAGGCTGATCCGGCAGTTGTGGCTGCAGATATCGCTGATGACGGTCTCTTCTTTGAAGTTAAGAGAGCATTTGCGCCTGAAATGGTAGCAGGACTCGTCAGACTCAACGGTACTACAACAGGTATTGTCGCTAACAGAACTGCAAAATTCGATGAGAGCGGCAAGAAGAGTGCTGAATATGATTCAGTTCTCACACCTGCAGGATGCGACAAGGCAGCTAAGTTCGTAAGCTTCTGTGACGCATTCAACATTCCTGTCATCACACTTACAAATGTCACTGGTTTTGCATCATGCGAATGCTGCGAGAAGAAGATCGCAGGTGCTGCGGCAAAACTCGCATTTGCTTTTGCTGATGCTGATGTTCCGAAGATCAATGTTGTTATCGGAAACGCTATGGGAAGTGCATACAATGTCATGAATTCCAAGGGCATCGGCGCTGATCTCACAATAGCTCTTCCTGATTCAAAGATCGGCATCATGGACGCAAAGCTGGCGGCTTCTATAATAGCAGACGGCAAGAGCGCTGATGAAGTTGCAGATACGGCAAAGAAGTTCGACGCTCTGCAGAACAGCGTAGATTCAGCAGCATCCCGTGGATATATAGACGAGATCGTCAATCCTGAAGATCTTCGCAAATACCTTATCGGTGCTGTAGAAATGCTTTATACAAAACAGGCAATTGTCGAGAAAAAGCACGGCACAGTCTGATAAATGTTAACATTATTATCCACTAAGGAGACACAGAAAAATATGAAAAAACGGTTATCCATTCTGGCAGCTGTGATCGCCTGTGTCCTGAGTTTCGGTGTTCTTGCAATGCCTGTGGCGGCAGCCGGCACATATGACGGGCTTGATGAAGCAACAGCCATTCAGTATGGCCAGCAGCTCGTGCAGCAGATCAGCGATATAGAATCTGCAGGGCAGACCGCGCAGTATGATGACGGAGGTGTTTTTACCAATGCTTTTTCATCATGGGAAAGCGCAATGGGAACGCTGAAATCATTTACGGGATTCTCTGATAAGGCATCAGCTGTTATTGAAGATGATTCCCTGACAATGAACATAGGGATTATCGGTGAGAACAACAGAACTGCAACAGTTACTATTGTAGCTGACAGTTCAGGACAGTACACATCGATCTCGACATCAGTTGACGAGACAATGGCTGAAAAGCTCGAAGAAGCGGGACTCAACACGATCCTTGGAATGGGAATGGCATTTGCCATCCTTATTCTCATAGCTCTCATTATAAGATTCGCATTTCCTCCTATCGCTAAAATGGGCAGGAAGATGGAAGACAAAAAGAATGCCCCTAAAAAGGCGGCATCTGCAGCAGCACCTGTTGTTGCAGCACCTGTAGCGGCGGCTGCAGAAGAAACTGCAGATGACGGTGAATTGATTGCTGTTATCACAGCAGCTATTGCAGCTTCGGAAGGTAATTCAGATCACACAGGAACAGATGGTTTTGTAGTGCGTTCTATAAGACGCAGAAGATAATCACTAATATTAAATAATCCTATTCCAATAATGGAGGTTCAAGATGAAGAATTATGTTATTACAGTAAACGGAACGTCTTATGATGTAACTGTTGAAGAGAACGCCGCAGGCGTATCTGCTCCTGCAGCTCCCGTTAAAAAAGCTGCTCCTGCAGCAGCACCTAAGGCAGCAGCACCTGCAGCAGCTCCCAAGGCAGCAACAGGCGCGGCAGGCGGAGTAAAGATCGAAGCCGGCGCAGCTGGTAAGGTATTCAAGATCGAAGCTAAGGTCGGCGATGCTGTTAAAGCCGGCGATGCTGTTGTTATCGTAGAAGCTATGAAGATGGAGATCCCTATGGTGGCTCCTTCTGACGGAACTGTAGCAAGTATCGACTGCGCAGTGGGTGATTCCTGCGAAGCAGGACAGGTTCTGGCTACATTGAACTGATCCGATAGTAACACGGGTCAGTCCCGTGAGAATCAAAACCAGGAGGTCTAATAGTAAGTTATGGCATATATTGCAAATGTACTTCAAAACTTATTGGAACAGACCGCGTTCGCAAACCTGTACTGGGGCAACTATGTAATGATAATTGTGGCACTTGTTTTCCTTTACCTCGCAATAGCAAAGGATTTCGAACCACTGCTCCTTGTACCGATAGCTTTCGGTATGCTCCTCGTTAATATCTATCCTGATATTATGTTATCTATCGAGGATTCATCGAATGGCACAGGCGGTCTTCTGTATTATTTCTATTTACTTGATGAATGGGCTATACTGCCGTCCCTGATATTCATGGGCGTAGGCGCGATGACAGACTTCGGTCCCCTTATCGCGAATCCTATATCGTTCCTGATGGGCGCTGCAGCACAGTTCGGTATTTTCGTAGCATATTTCGGAGCAATCGCTCTTGGCTTCAACGGCAAAGCAGCTGCTGCTATTTCCATCATCGGTGGTGCTGACGGCCCGACATCAATCTTCCTTGCTTCAAAACTAGGACAGACGGATCTCCTCGGCCCCATAGCAGTCGCGGCATATTCATATATGTCACTCGTGCCTGTTATCCAGCCGCCTATCATGAAACTCTTCACAACAGATAAAGAGAAGAGAGTCAAGATGGGTCAGCTGCGTCCTGTCACAAAGCTCGAGAAGATCATGTTCCCTATAATCGTTACGATAGTTGTCTGCTTCATACTTCCGACAACAGCTCCGCTTATCGGTATGCTTATGCTGGGAAATCTGTTCCGTGAGTGCGGCGTTGTCCGTCAGCTCACAGATACAGCTTCAAATGCTCTTATGTATATCGTTGTTATTCTGCTCGGAACATCTGTCGGTGCCAAGACTTCAGCTGAGGCGTTCCTCAATACTTCAACACTTAAGATCGTTGCTCTTGGTCTCTGCGCTTTTGCATTCGGCACATTCGCCGGGGTAATGCTCGGGAAGTTATTGTGTGCGGTTACACATGGCAAGATCAATCCGCTTATAGGCTCCGCCGGTGTTTCGGCTGTACCTATGGCTGCTCGTGTTTCGCAGAAGGTCGCAGCAGAATATGATCCCACGAACTTCCTTCTCATGCATGCAATGGGTCCTAACGTCGCAGGTGTTATTGGTACTGCCGTCGTTGCAGGTACATTCATGGCAGTTTACGGAATTTTCTAAATCTAAAATAAAGGAGAAATCACATGTCTGAAGAACAGGTTAAAAAACCCGTTAAGATTGTTGAGACCGTGCTGCGTGATGCACACCAGTCTCTGATCGCTACCAGGATGCCTACTGAAGAAATGCTCCCTATCCTCGGAAAGATGGATAAGGTCGGATATTATGCAGTAGAGTGCTGGGGCGGCGCTACTTTTGATTCATGCCTTCGCTTTCTGAAGGAGGATCCGTGGGAGAGACTTCGCACGATCCGCAAGAATATGCCTAATACAAAGCTGCAGATGCTTTTCCGTGGCCAGAACATTCTCGGCTACAGCCACTACAGCGATGATGTCGTTGAGTACTTCGTTCAGAAGTCAATCTCAAACGGCATTGATATCATCAGGATCTTCGATTGCCTTAATGATCTTCGCAATCTGGAGACAGCTGTAAAAGCTACAAAGAAAGAGGGCGGTCACGCTCAGGTAGCTCTTTCTTACACACTTGGTGATGCTTACACTGAAGAGTATTGGGTAAATATAGCAAAAGAGATCGAGTCAATGGGCGCAGATTCTATCTGCATCAAGGATATGGCCGGACTTCTTGTTCCTTATGAAGCTGATCGCCTTATCCATGCACTCAAGAAGGCTACAAACCTTCCTATCGATCTTCACACACATTACACATCAGGTGTTGCTTCAATGACACAGCTCAAGGCTGTCGAAGCAGGCGTCGATATCATTGATACTGCTATCAGCCCGTTTGCACTTGGAACATCACAGCCTGCAACAGAGGTCATGGTCAAGACGTTCCAGGGAACACCTTATGACACAGGACTTGATCTCAACCTCCTTTGCGAGATCGGAGATTATTTCCGCCCTTACAGAGAAAAATGCATTGCTGACGGCCTTCTCAATCCCAAGGTACTCGGCGTCAACATCAAGACTCTGCAGTATCAGGTTCCCGGCGGAATGCTTTCCAACATGGTCAGCCAGCTCAAGGAACAGAACGCTGAAGACAAATATGATGAAGTTCTCAAAGAGATCCCGAGAGTCCGCAAAGACTTCGGTGAACCGCCTCTTGTTACACCTTCATCACAGATCGTCGGCACTCAGGCTGTCATGAACGTCCTTATGGGCGAGAGATACAAGATGGCAACAGGCCAGACAAAGGATCTGCTCTCAGGTAAATATGGCAAGACAGTTAAGCCGTTCAATCCTGAAGTGCAGAAGAAGATCATCGGTGACGCAGAAGTTATCACCTGCCGTCCTGCAGATCTTATCCCTCCGATGCTCCCGAAGTTCGAAGAGGAAGTAAAGCCCTGGAAACAGCAGGATGAGGATGTCCTCACCTATGCTTTATTCCCGCAGGTCGCAGTCGATTTCTTCAAATATCGTCTTGCACAGCAGGATAAGGTTGATCTCACAAAAGCAGATACAAAGAACGGCAGTTATCCTGCCTGAAAGACTTAAGACAGTCAGAATCCGGGCACGCCAAAAGTGTCCGGATTTTTTGAATTATACAATAGATCATTCCGTGAATTTGTTTTGACTGGAGCATTTTATGGACAGGCTTGATGCTGTAAAGAAACTGATTGATGAAGATAAAGCCAAAACGAAAACGGCTGAAATATCCGAGAAGAAACTTCCAAGTGTGAAAAGCCGTCAGAAAATCGACAAAAAAAATAAGAACATTACAGCTTATTCAACTGATCGACTTACAAATAAATCAATTGAATCGATGATATCCAGTGGATACTCACCAACTATGAAGATCGGTGATCTCTGGGTCAGACCGGGTCTGTACAGCATAAACGGGACGATGGCGGTTCCGGGCGGTGCAAATTTTACGGTGCATTCCAATGGCGCGACATCGGCTACACTTGTCCTGTATCACCGCAAGGCGGAAAAACCCTTTGCGGTAATTCCTTTTCCTGATAATTACAGGATAGGCTATACGTATTCGATAATTGTATTTGGCATAGATGTCGAAGAGGTTGAATACACATACAGACTTGATGGGCCTTATGATCCTTCCAAAGGTCTTCTTTTTGACAAGAAAAATGATCTGCTTGATCCTTACGCAATGGCTGTAGTTGGGCAAAGCCATTGGGGGGAGGACAACCTAAATAACGGTGGATATCGGGCACGTATCGTCTATGATGATTATGACTGGAAGGATTCGCGTTTTCCGCGCATACCTATGCAGGATTCCATCATATATGAGATGCATGTGCGTGGATTTACAATGAACAGATCCTCGGGAGTCCAATACCCCGGTACATTTGCCGGTCTCATTGAGAAGATTCCTTACCTTAAAGAACTCGGCGTGACGGCTGTTGAGCTGATGCCTATTATGGAGTTCGATGAGACGATAAACTCCAGGGATTACAATGGCAGAAAGCTATATGAATACTGGGGCTACAACACTGTTTCGTTCTTTGCGCCCAACACTTCGTATGCTGCTTCTCATGAATTCAATTATGAAGGGCGCGAGCTCAAAAATATGATCCGCATCCTTCACGAGAACAATATTGAAGTCATAATGGACGTTGTCTTCAATCATACTGCCGAGGGAAATGAGAACGGACCAACGATCAATTTCAAAGGTTTTGGCAACAATATCAGTTACCTTATAGATTCCCACGGCAAGTATTACAACTTCAGCGGCTGCGGCAATACTTTCAACTGCAACCATCCGCTCATACAGCGGTACATTCTTGAATGTCTTCGCTATTGGGTAACGGCATACAGGATAGATGGATTCCGTTTTGATCTCGCGAGTATCCTCGGGCGCAACAGAGATGGCACGCCTATGGACAATCCGCCGCTCATCGAGAATCTGGCTGATGATCCCATACTTGGAAAAATAAAACTGATAGCAGAGGCCTGGGATGCAGGTGGAATGTATCAGGTCGGTCATTTTCCCGCATACAGACGCTGGGCAGAATGGAACGGCTCTTACAGAGACTGCCTGAGAAGTTATCTCAAGGGCGATTTTTCTAATGCAAAAGAGACAGCAGACAGGATCACAGGTTCACCCGATCTTTATCATGGTGTTTATGAGGGATACACCTCATCCGTCAACTTTCTGACCTGCCATGACGGCTTCACGCTGAATGATCTCTATTCATATAATGAGAAGCACAATGAAGTCAATGGCTGGGATAACACAGACGGAACAAATGACAACCGCTCCTGGAACTGCGGCGTGGAAGGACAGACAGAAGACCCGGAGATTCTTGCACTTCGCCTCAAGATGATGAGAAACGCAATAACCGTGCTAATGTGCAGCCGCGGCACCCCGATGATATTCTCAGGTGATGAGTTCTGCAACACGCAGTACGGTAATAACAACACTTACTGTCAGGACAATGAGATATCGTGGCTTGACTGGGCAGACAAAGAGAAGAACAAATCATTTTTTAATTTCTACCGCAAAATGATCAGATTCAGGAAACGTCATCCTGTTATCAGCAGAAAGATGCTGCCTACTGCATGTGGCCTCCCCGATGTCCAGACAAGCGGTGCTGATACGCGTTACCCGTATATTGATTCAAACACATCGACTTTATGTGTTTTGTTCTCAGGACGTCTTCACGAGGATGCACCTGATGATGCGGTCTTTATGATCATCAATGCGCATTGGGAGACACATGAAATAATACTTCCGGCACTGCCTGACGGATATACATGGCAGTTGGTGGTAAATACAGATGACTGTGAACACAGTTGCTACTACGATAAGCCCGTACAGTTCGACAATCGCGGCAAAACATATGTAAACCCGCGCTCTGTGCTTGTATTCACGCTTCTGCAGAACTGACACAGGTTTGACGGATCATATTTTGCATTCGGCTTAATAATTCCAATATTTCGGAGGTCTTCATTTATGGACAGACAGAAAATTCTTGTTGTTGATGATGAGGAGAGGATGAGGAAACTTGTGAGAGACTTCCTGTTCCGCGATGGTTTTGACGTGCTCGAAGCAGGGGATGGCGAAGAGGCACTTGAGCTCTTTGATAAACAGGAAGATATTTCTCTCATCATACTCGATGTTATGATGCCAAAGCTTGACGGCTGGGAGACGGCCAAAGAGATAAGAAGAGATTCAAAAGTACCGATAATCATGCTCACAGCGAAGTCAGATGAATCTGACGAGCTCAGAGGTTTTGATGTCGGGATAGATGAATATGTCACAAAACCCTTCAGCCCACGCACGCTCGTTGCGAGAGTCGAAGCAATACTCAGGCGGACGGTCGGCACTCCGGAGGACAGGATAGAGATAGCCGGGATCGTAGTCGATAAGGCGGCTCACACTGTCACGATAGACGGTCAGCAGATAGATCTGAGCTTCAAGGAATTCGAGCTGCTTACATATTTCATGGAAAATAAAGGACTCGCGCTCAGCCGTGAGAAGATCCTCAGCAGCGTCTGGAATTATGACTACTACGGCGACGCCAGGACAATTGATACACACGTCAAGAAACTTCGCAGCAAGATGGGGGAGAAGGGCGATCTCATCAAGACTATCTGGGGCATGGGGTACAAGTTCGAAGTGTGATTACGTTTGCTTAAGACATCTATAATCTGCAGAAACTTAGCATAGATAACAAGTTTGGGCACTTCGTGCTAAGTTTTCAGAGGAAGATATCATTTCCCGGAAGGTAATATCTGCAGAAACTTAGCATAGATAACAGGTTTGGGCACTTCGTGCTAAGTTTTCAGAGGAAGATATCATTTCCCGGAAGGTAATATCTGCAGA
>JAQWCI010000162.1 GCA_028706005.1 Lachnospiraceae bacterium | reverse complement strand
CTGTATTCATAGAACTCTCTGAAGGTTTCAGCAGATTCGCCGAGGCCTCGTGCAAGAGTATTGTTAAAGTCCTTCTGGACATTACCAATTACTGTGAGACTGTCAAATGCAGCCTGGATATCTTCAGGATACTCAACATCATATACAAGACTCGGTCCGTTGGGAACATAACCGCCTGCAAGAGCTCCTTCCATAAAGCTGCTCATTCCCTCTTTTGATGAATAATACATAAGGAAGTCAACTACCTTGTCATCATGTTCCTGATTCTTTGAAATACAGCCGATGAATCCATTGCTGACTTCAATTGTTCTTGCCTTTGCTTCAATTCCTTCACCTTCCATCGAAGGCATATTGAATGTTCCAAGCTTGAATGAACTGATATTTTCAATCTTATTGCCGGAGCTGTCTTCTACATCCTTGCCGCTTGCCACAGAGGACATATCATTATTGAAATCTACAATTCCCCATGCACCGTTTACCATCATAGCTGCCTTGCCCTGATAGAACAGTGTCTTTGCTCCGTCAGCGTTAGTTCCAAAGAACGCATCGCCGCCAACATATTCAGGGAATACCTTTGCAAAATTGCTCCATACTGTTTTCATTCCGGGTGTGTTTCCTGAATAGGTTCCGTCCTTGATTGCTGCAAATGCCCTGACCGGATTCTGTGTCAGCTTGTCAGCGTCATCATTCCATGGATCAGACGGATCATATTCCCATGTGCCATCAATATCGGGATCATAGCAATAATCGCCCTTCTGAGCTCTTGTTGTGTTTACTATACTTCTTGTAGTCTGATCAGCATATACCTGAGCGAGCCATCCCATTGTCTGTGCATAGAAACTGTTGTAATCGCCATCCATGGCAATTGGCTGGTAACCGGCATCCTGAAGCTTCTTGCATGCATCAACCAGTTCATCCCATGTCGTGGGCGCTTCTATTCCGACTTCATCAAAAATATTCTGATTGTAAAGCCAGATTACCTGTACAGTCTCAAGAGAGAGCGCATCCATTGTTCCCGTGCTCATATCTACCTGCTGCTGCGAAACATCGAACTGATCTCTCCATGCTCCGTCAGAATACGGGCTGTCATTATCAAGATAATCCATATAGTTAATGGATTTTCCCGTGCATGCATCGCCTGCAAGGTTTATTGCCACGAGATCTGCTGATGCATCAGCTGTTGTGAAAGCTGTCTGGACCCACTGGTCATAATTATCAGAAGCCTTCAGGTCTACAACAATGTTGATTTCAGGATGTAAAGCCATGTACGATTTTGCAACAGCTTCCCAGCCTTCTTTTTTGCCGGGATCGTTCTGCATACAGATTGTAATTGTGTTATCGTCTGTTGCGCCTGACGTTTCAGCTGTGCTCTCTGTAGAAGCTTCCGCTGCAGCCTGGCTTGTCTGTGCTGCGCTGGCTTCTGTTGTATCTGTTGCAGCATCCGCTGCCCCACCGGAAGCTCCGCACCCCGTTACTGATGACGCAAGTAACAGTGCTGCCATTGAAACTGATAAATACTTACTGCTCTTTCTCATTTCATTCCTCCTTTTGATAACCTGTTTTTGCCATACCATCTTTATCTATACCATTTTCCATTTGGAAAACAATATTCTCAGTCAGGCCCTGTGGGAATAACTGATATCTGTTCCTCCACAGTTGCCCCTTTGTAACAAATGTCTCCGGTCCATATGTTCCTTTGTATGATACAGGAAGGTGCAGCGGACCAAAACTGTTCCTTCTGTTGAACACCAGCTCGATAGCTTCAAGATCGTCAACAATTCCCTCATATGGATGAAAGGCGATTTTCACATCATTTTTTCCATGCAGTATGACGATTGAAGCCCCAAGTTCTTCCAGGCTCACTTTCATTCTGCCCTTTGGAACATTCTGCATCTGATAAATGATCCTGCCTGAATAAAACGGCAATCCCTGCGGCACAATGTTTCCGGCTTTCAGCCTCTCCGGCATCATGCCGATGTGAATTTCTTTTCCCTCTTCCAGAAATACTCCAAAGCTGCCTTTCAGATAAACAGCTTCTATACCACTGCTTCTTCCATACGTGGTATCAAGCACGAGCTTGTTTTCTCCCCTGGTCAGGTCAGCAGTGCACATCTCATACTCAAGATATGCTGGATCACTGAAGACTCCTTCTTTCTCCTGTTCTCTTTCAGTAAGTTCCTTAATGACTCTTCCATTTATCCTTATGGCGCCGGGAGCACTGTCTCTCTCCGCAACGAGCGTCATTCTTTCAGGTATTGCGTCCACATAAAAACTGTATTCAGCAGAGATCTTTTTCCCCGGCTTTGTATCATCTTTTCCGTATGTTTCTTCGTACCATGGCTGAAGCATCTCTCCGCCTCTGAGCGAGATGCCCATCTTTGTCCGAAGACTCCGATCCGCACGAAGGAACTCATTTTTCCTGACGATCACACCTGAATCATCGCTGATTTCGACAAGATCAAGAACAGCTATGTTTTCCTCAGAAAGCTCAAATTCGTATTCCTGTTTCCTGGATGTGCGAAGTTCGTCGGCAAAACTCCCTTCAAATTCTTTGTTACTTTTACCGCTGTCATTTACACTGCGTGAATGCACATCATTCCGAAGTACAAATAGCTTTTCCTCTCCCGGTTCCATGGAAAACTCCAGATATAGACCATTGCCCTCCTGTATTGCATCGACCGGACGAATGCTCCCATCTCTTGCATCCCACTTCTCCAGTCGCCGTGCGGAATTAATCTTCAGTCGTATTCCGCGTGCCACATGCTCTCTGTCCATATTCAGCACAATAAATGATGTGCCGATTTCAGTTTTATAACTTTGAATAAAGACTTCCTGCCCGCGGTTATCAAATTCGATCTGTTGATCAACGCTGTGGCAGTTCTCATTTATCTTTTCTTTTGAAAGCGCGAATAATTCTGCCTTTTTAATGATTTCGTCAATTCTTGAGTCCGGAACAGTGTCGATCATTGTCGGCCTGCTCCCCGCTATAAGCAGCTGACCTCCGTGTTCTGAAAAAGACTTAAGCAGGCTGTATGTGCTCTCTCTCATAGTCTCCATTCCGGCAATCAGGACCTTGTCATAAACACAGTCCCCGACAATAAAATGAGCGCCCTGCACTCTGCCGTGTTCCGCCAGAATTCTCTCTTCTCCATAGTCAAAATCAATTCCGGCTTCCATGAGATATTTGAAGCAATTCTGATATTTGTTTTCAATTGCAGTAATTCCCGGATCCACACTGTCCAGCCATTCAAATGAGCCACTGTAACTTCTCGCCCAGACGGACTCTATCGGATTCAAAACAAGTAGCCTGCAGTCAGCAGCTTTCCCTCTGGTAAGAACGTGTATTCTTGCAAAATAATCCTCAAGATATCTATATTCCTTATACCATGCAGATTGATAAAAAATGCTTGCCGGGTAATCTCTTTTGTTCTCGCCTTTCATGGTGTACCAGCAAAGGTGCGGGCAGAAAAGTGATATTCCCATCATTGCCTGCCAGTCTCCAATGTTCTTGTACTGCTCAAAATTCATCTGCCATCCTGTGCAGCCATATAGTTCCGTCAGTGTTTCTTCCCTGCCGAACTGATGAGCGACAGACGTTAGTTGTTTTCCGATCCACCAGCAATTGTTCTTTTCTCCCAGAAGGTCTATTCCAGGAACATCCATATATTCATAGGCTGACATTACCGATCCGATCATACATGTCTGTGCCGACAGAGAATCTTCCTGCAAAACATGACCAGTGAGCTTAATGTCATTGCCATTGCACCAGGTCTGGATTTTCTTCATGTAATTCAGAAGAAACAGTTCCTGAGTGAGTTCAAGGTAATCTCTTCTGACCTTCGAGGTGCTTTTCCCCGTCTCATTAAAGAACAATTCCGGGTAAAGCGGTTCCAACGAATATCCGAAGCGTTTCCTGAATTCTTTCTCCAGTCCGTCCGTATATGGTACTGAAAGAGCATTTCCTTCCGAAAAACATGTAAGGTATGCACCCCTGTGAGGCTCGTCAGTGAAAACTCCTTTTATCTCGTTCCACGATTTTTCCGGAAGCTCATCCCTGTAAGCCTGGTATGTAGAATCCACAAAATCATCTACTGCGGAACCTTTCATAGTGTTCAGGTATGTATACCCGTTATACGCATCACTGCATGGCGAGTATTCCTCAGTCAGGACTAAAATCTTTTCTCCATCCTTCAGCGCGTCACCTGTCTGATATTGCTTAAGATCGCTGTACTCATGACCATTCAAAACACATGAATAAATTCCTTTTACGGTCTTTCCTTCATATAATTCAATCCCACTCGACGCATTCACTATCTGCAATTGCAGGTGTTTCGTCCGGTTTGCTGTTTTTTCAGTGACCTTTCCGCCCGCTGTTCCTGATGGCCACCTGTCCTCGTCATAAAGCCATAGTTCCAGTCCGATTTTTCTGCCGTAATCAAGGCAGTCCGCAACCAGTTCCATCCATTCTTTTCCAAGGTATTCTGTCTCAAGTCCAACGCGTGAGTGGATAAAAGCACCTCCAACACCCATTTCCTTAAGAATATCAAGTTGCCGATGGAGTTCCTCTTTATCAAGTTTCCCGTTCCAGGCCCAGAATGGTTTGCTTCTGTATTCATTTCCCGGCGCCTTAAACTCTCGCTCCATTTTGTTATTTTCCAAAACCGGTTTCCCCCTGCGTTTGTTTGGTTACTCGCGTAACTTCTTTTTCAAAAAATATGCCGCTCCCGTGGCATCTGTCTGCAGCTTTCGCTGTATCTATATATAATTAACCTGTTATCACAAATTCGCAGGGCAATCCCCGACGCTTTCTCTTTCCAGATATTTTGCTACGACTGTTTTCTCATCAATCTTTCGATGTTCGATCATACCCAGAAGCTGCTTCATCAGCAGGCTTCCAATTTCAAATGAAGAAACATCAATAGTTGAGAGCTTTGGCACACAGAACCTTGAAATCTGAATATCATCGCATCCTATTACCGAGACATCCTCCGGTACTGATAATCCACATTCATGTAATTCAGTGATAGCACCAAGCGCCATCAAGTCATTAAGCGCCAGAATAGACGTAAACTTTTCTCCTGATTCCATCAGTTTCCTGACTGCCTTCTTACCGGCCTCTTCATCTGTATTCTCTCTTTCGTCACCATCAATCATGAGAAGCGGATTACAACTTAAGCCGTTTTGCCTGAGTGCATCCTTTAC
>JAQWCI010000161.1 GCA_028706005.1 Lachnospiraceae bacterium | reverse complement strand
AACTTAGCATGAAAACAAGTTTAAGAGCTTGGTGCTAAGATTTCGCAAGATTGCTGCAGACGCCAGGGCGTACACGACAAGAAAACTTAGCATGGAAGCAAGTTTAAGAGCTTGGTGCTAAGATTTCGTAAGATTGCGGCAGACGCCAGGGCGTACACGACAAGAAAACTTAGCACGGAAGCAAGTTTAAGAGCTTGGTGCTAAGATTTACGCTAAACTTAGCTCCGCCCGCGAGACGGTGTGGTGCCGGAAGGCGCCGGGAGTCCCGGATGTCAAAAATAGATACCAGAGTTATTCCACAGAATCGCCACTATATGGTAAAATATCGAATGTATATACAGTATTGAGACTTGTAAACTTACAATTTGGAGGTTGTTTTTATGTTGAACGTATCTATATGTATCGGAAGTGCATGTCATATGAAGGGCTCAAAGGACGTCATCGCACGTCTCAAACAGCTCGTAGCAGAGAACAAGCTTGAAGACAAGGTCGCTCTGAACGGCTCATTCTGCACAGGTAACTGCCAGCATGCTGTCTGCGTCACTATCGGAGATACCCTGTATTCTCTTTCACCTGAGACGACAGATGATTTCTTTAAGAACGAAGTCCTCACGAGGATCTGATATACCAGGGTCAAAAGTACATTCTGCGTCAGCGTGATCACGTATTGAAAACGGAGAAAATCTCTTGAAATTTATTGAGTTCAATTCGACAAAATGCAAACTCTGCTATAAGTGCGTCAGAAACTGCCCGATAAAGGCGATAATGGTGCGCGATGAGAGAGCAGAGATCATTGAGGATCATTGTGTCCTTTGCGGCCGCTGTCTTCAGGTGTGCCCTCAATCTGCCAAGACACTTATCTCCGAGATCGACAATGTCAAAGCAATGATAGATGCCGGAGACCGGGTTGTTGCGACAATCGCGCCTTCATATTATGGGATCATGAAATTCCGTGAGGCCGGCCAGGTAGTCGGAGCTCTCACAAAGCTGGGTTTTGAGGCAGTCTGCGAAACAAGTGAAGGTGCTGCGATCGTAACTCAGGAATATGTGCGGCTTATACGTGAAGGACGCATGAGAAATATCATCACAACATGCTGCCCCAGTGTCAACGACCTCATCGAGAAGTATCACCCGTCACTCGTAAAGTATCTTGCACCCGTCGTTTCGCCGATGATCGCGTCGGGAAAACTTATTAAGAAGCATATGGGCGAAGACACAAAAGTCGTATTCATAGGCCCGTGTATAGCCAAAAAGCGGGAAGCAAGAGATCCAAGAGTAAATGGGATCATCGACGCAGTCATAAGTTTTGAGGATGTAGACAAGTGGCTTGCGGAAAAGAACATCAATATCGAGGATTGCCCCGAGAAGTCATTCAATGTGTTTGACCCAAGGGTAAATCGTCTGTATCCGGTTACAGGTGGCGTGCTCAAATCAGTCCACGCGACGCTCAGGGGAACGACGGTCGAAGAGATGGATGATGATGAAGATGAGGACTCAGGTTGTGAAACGGCCACTCATATAGATCACTATCGCAAATTCTATGTTCATGGCGCAGAAGACTGCATGGAATTATGCCGCGACATGGAAGAAGGCGGAGTGAACGGATGTTTTATCGAGATGAATATGTGCGCCGACGGCTGCATCAAGGGACCGCTGGTGAAAGAGAATGATATATATAAATACAAGATCAAACTCGATATGGGCGAGGAGATAAAACAGGAACCCGTCCCTCCGGATGAGCTTTCTGATGCGTCAGAAGGAATATCGTTTGAGAAAGAATTCATTGACCGTTCACTTAATGATCCGATGCCTACAGAAGAACAGATCCAGGATATCATGGAAAAGGTGGGAAAACATTCGCCGGAAGACGAGCTTAACTGCGGAGCCTGCGGTTATCCCACATGCAGGGACAAAGCAATCGCTGTTTTTCAGGGAAAGGCAGAACTTGGCATGTGCATTCCGTATCTGCATCAGCAGGCGGAGTCAATGGCAAATGTTGTAATGGAAGAGAGCCCCAACGCGGTCATAGTAGTTGACCGCAATATGAAGATCCTTGAGTATTCAAAGAACAGTGAGGAATACTTTGGGGTGCCGAGAGAAAAGGCACTCGGCAGGAACCTTTCTGAGTTTATTGATACAGTAAACTGCAAAGCCGTATTCAGAACAAAAGAGGACATTCACGGCAAGAAAGTAAATTACAGAAAATACAAGATGGCGACGCTGCAGAATATAGTGTATATGCCGAGGCAGGATTGTGTCCTCATGACTATAGTCAACATTACGCAGCAGGAGATACAGGCCAGAGAAGAATATGAGAACAGACTTCACAATACGGAGCTTGCTCAGAACGTCATAAGGGAACAGATGATAACTGCCCAGAAGATAGCATCACTTCTCGGAGAGACCACAGCCAGAACAAAGACGACAATGACGGCGCTCTGCAGTTCGATAATGGAAGAGGGGAGCGACAATGCGGGTGAACTGGATGAGAATGCTGATTCCGTTGAACACGGAGTGATACCAGTATCAGGCGCAGGCAACGATGAACAACACGAACAACACGGACAACACGGACAACACGGTAAGGCTTCTCCTGTAAAAGTTATGAAGCTTAATACGCAATATGCTCCTGATTCAGACAGCGATTACACGACGCAGCAGGGAGTTCATATTATAAACGAGACAGGCAAAACATCTACCTCCGGAGATATTTCTGCGGATATACCGGCAAACGTCGAAATTCCGGCTATAAATGAAAACCGTAATCCCGCGAATCCGGTGAAGAAATTCAAGATCGTTGATAAATACGCACCGAAGAGTGAGGATTAAGGCTTATGAGCATCACTACAGAAATTGCTTATAAAAGTCTGAATCACTACGGCGAAATATTGTGCGGCGACAAGGTGGAGATTGTCCACAGAGATGATTCAGATATAGTGATTCTTGCTGACGGCATGGGGAGCGGCGTCAGAGCTAATATGCTCTCGACGATGACGACAAAGATATTCGGATCAATGCTGAAGGCAGGGTCCCACCTCAATGACTGTGTTGAAACAGTTGTGGACACACTTCCGACAGATCCCGTGACGCACGTTTCGTATTCGACATTCTCTCTTTTGCAGGTATTCCACGATGGGAGAGCTACACTGATCGAATATGATAATCCAGGATGCATCTTCCTGCGTGATGGAAAGATAGTGGAAATCCCGCGACATGAGAGGATAGAGCTCGGGAAGAGCGTCAACGATTATCGATTCACGGCGCAGGTCGGAGACACTTTCTTCATAATGAGCGATGGCACGATACACGCCGGAGTGGGCAAGAGCTGTAGTTTTGGCTGGCCATGGGAAGATATTGCCGAGTTCGCGAGAAAACAACATGAAACCGATCAGTCACCTATGCGTGAGGCAATAGGAATCTGTGAGGCCTGCAATAAGCTTTATGATAACAGACCGGGAGACGATACCACGGTTGCCTGTATCAGAGTGAGGAACAGACAGATAGTCCATCTGATGACAGGCCCTGCCAAAAATTCTTCTGATGATCGCAGAATGGTGGCAGATTTCATGTCAGGAGATGCGTCGGTAAAGAGAATAGTCTCCGGAGGAACAAGCGCATCGATCGTATCACGTGTTTTGAACAGACCGATGGCTGTATCACTCGATTACGACCCTGATATAGGGCTTCCGCCGATGGGAGAGATTCAGGGGATCGATCTTGTAACCGAAGGCGTGCTGACACTTGCTGAGGTTTTGCGTATAATAAAACAGTATGCTGATCTCGACAGCATTGACAGAGAGTTTTTCAAGAGACTTGAAAGACCAAATCCGGCCGACAGGATCGCAAGAATACTTATTGAGCAGTGCACTGAAGTCAAAATGTATGTAGGAACTGCGGTGAATGCGGCGTATCAGAACCCTGATCTCCCGCTTGAGCTCGGAATGAGACAGAACCTCACGCGTCAGCTCGCGGAAGCATTGGAAGCAATAGGACGACCGGTAGAAGAGCACATATTCTGACAACGATGAATTGACAGGAGCGAAGAGTTACAGATTATGCTGACACATGTTCTGTAACGCACGAAAAATGCTCCGCCTTGGAGGTAAATATGGTCACAAACGACAAAACTACTTATGACATTACAAAAAGAGTGTTCTATGAAGTGGCAAAACTTGCATGGAACGGCGAGCTTGATGAGAAGAAGGGAGACCTTCCTGAAGAACTGATACCGGGTCCTGTTCCGGAATTCCGCTGCTGCATCTATCGTGAGCGCGAGATCATTCGTCAGAGAGTACGTCTTGCAAGAGGCTTATGCCCGTCAAAACTAAGTACGACAAATATTGTTCAGGTGATCCCAGCAGCCTGTGATGACTGCCCGCTCTCAGCGTATACGGTCACAGATAACTGCCACGGCTGCCTCGGACATGCCTGCTATAATTCATGCAAATTCGGAGCAATTACACTGGAACGTGACAGCAATCGTCAGATGCGCGCACATATAAATCCGGACAAGTGCAAGGAATGCGGATTGTGTTCAAAAGCCTGCCCTTATGGCGCAATAGTCGACCTCGTGCGTCCATGCAAGAAAGCCTGCCCTGTAAATGCCATCACAATGGATGAGCACGGTCTCTGCCAGATAGACGAGAGCAAATGCATCCAGTGCGGTCATTGTATTCATGCGTGTCCTTTCGGTGCACTTGGCGCCAAGACCTTCATGGTCGACGTAATAAACATGATAAGAGCCGGCAAAAAGGTATACGCCATGACCGCCCCGGCAATCGAAGGTCAATACGGTCAGGACATAACAGAGGATTCATGGAGAGAGGGACTCAAAAAGGCCGGCTTTGCTGATCTTGTGAGCGTATCGCTCGGTGGAGATCTGACCGCGGCAGCAGAAGCTGATGAATGGGCTGAGGCTTTTGAAAAGGGCGAGAAGAAAACTACGTCATGCTGTCCCGCTTTTGTAAATATGATCCATAAACATTTCCCTGAACTTAACGATAAGATATCAACAACAGTGAGCCCCATGTGCGCTGTTTCAAGAATGCTAAAGGAAAGAGAGCCGGGCTGCATCACGGTGTTCATCGGACCCTGCCAGGCCAAGAAGAGCGAAGTGCTTGATACAGGCATTGAGAATAATGCTGACTACGTGATGACCTTTGACGAGGCATATGAGATGCTCCGCGGCAAGGGTATTGAGCTCCTGCCTGCAAAGGTATACACTCAGCAAG
>JAQWCI010000019.1 GCA_028706005.1 Lachnospiraceae bacterium | reverse complement strand
GACACATGATTAAGATGCCAAATAGTTCACCAGCCATTTCCTGCAACATTATCCTGCCCTTATTTGCTCCTATACCCGCGAAACAGGGCAAGGCATCGAATTCGCGGGTAAGAAAGCAAGTCTGGCAAGTGTCTGATCAGCTCTAATACCCGCGAAACAGGGCAAGGCATCGAATTCGCGGGTAAGGAAGTGAGTCTGGCAAGTGTCTGATCAGCTCTTATACCCGCGAAACAGGGCATGGCATCGAATTCGCGGGTAAGGAAGCAAGTCTGGCAAGTGTCTGATCAACACTTATACCCGCGAAACAGGGCATGACGTCGAATTCGCGGGTAAGGAAGCGCAGAAGCGGGAATTATCTATCATCCATCCCGGCTTGTTGACAGATACACAAGAGGTTTATACTTAATATCAATACGGAAGCGACGGAAGCGACGGAAGCACGCAGGCGCAGACGGCAATATCAGTGTCACATGGTAAGTGTATTACTGGAATGTATTTGTTTTGGAAAGGACGGACGTGGCAATACTGCCAGAGGAAAAACAAATATGAGAAAAAAACTGTTTTCATTCATTTTGTCAGTGATATTAGTAATGAATGCTGCGGGGACGAGCGTCTTTGCCGCGCAGGCACAGGCATCAGCGAAAGCCCAGACCGCCGCGAAGCAGGCACAGGCATCGGCAAAAGAAACGACCGCGGCGGCAGCATCAGCGAAAGCGACAACAACCCAGACCGCCGCGAAGCAGGCGCAGGCAGCTGTACTTCCGGCGAGCCAGGCCGGCATGGTCACAAGTCTCTGGAACGGGGATAATTGCACGAACTACTGGAGCAATGTGTCTTTCACGCTCCCTGCAGGATGGCTCAAACTGACGTCTGATCAGATCGCGACAGCAGAAAGCACGGGACTCAATGTTATTACGAACAACCTGAGCCTGACAACGGGAACATCAACAACAGGAACAGCAGGAACAGCAGGAACAGCAGGAACAGCAACAGCAGCAGGAACCGGCGCGATGGTGACAGATTATTACCTTATGAACTCTACGGGAACTGCAAGCTTCAGCTCACAGATAATAGATCGCAATGCTGCAGGCGTACTGAATATGACACCCGAGGAGTATCTTGGACAGATCAAAGCAGTCATGGAATCGCTCACGTCTCTGAACCTGGCATGCTCCGAGGCCGCCGACGACTCAGTTGCCGGAACTGAAGCCAAAACTATGGGAATCACTTTGGCTGACTCAAACGGAACACCGGTTATTCTCGAAGCAATTACGGTAGAACAGATAGGTCAGTTCCTTGTCATGTATATTTCGGCAACTTCGACGACAGATGGCGCAAATGAGCTCATAAGCCTCTGGAATCAGATAGGGTAATGACAGAACAGAAATCATAATTGGAGATGACATCTCGCGGAGGCGGCCACAGACAAATGGACAAAACAAATTATATCCGCAAACATAAAGAAGACAGGCCGGTCATAGCGATGTGCTATGACTTTGACAAGACACTGTCGCCTGATGATATGCAGGCGCAGGGATATATTCAATCTGTGGGTTATGATGTTGATGAGTTCTGGGCGGAGACAAATGTTTTGTCCAAAGAGAACGGTATGGATCAGAATCTCGCGTATATGCTCAAGATGAAGGAAGAGGCTGCTGGCAATGTTGTTTTCACGCGCAAAAAACTCGAAGAGTACGGCGCGCATGTAGGCCTGTTCCCCGGGGTGGAGAGCTGGTTCGAGCGAATCAGAAAATACGGCGAGGAAAAGGGCGCAATAGTCGAGCACTACATAATTTCATCAGGTCTCAAGGAGATGATCGACGGCACGGCGATTGCAAAGTCAGGCGCGTTTGAGAAGATCTACGCGAGCTCCTTCTACTACGACTCGCATAACGTCGCTGTGTGGCCGGCACAGGTCGTCAATTACACCGACAAAACACAATATCTTTTCCGCATAGAAAAGGGCGTTCTGGATGTCAACGATCCAGGCGTCAACGATTATTTTGACCCGGAAGATATAAGAGTTCCGCTCCACAATATGCTGTATTTCGGCGACAGTGACACCGATATACCGTGCATGAAACTTGTGAATTCATATGGCGGCTACTCGATAGGAGTCTATGATCCTGACACCTCAGACAAAACAAAAGTCTACAAAATGATGAGCGACGGCAGGATCAGGTATTACGTCCCTGCTGATTATTCAGAGGGCACGGAGCTCGACGGACTTGTCAAACTCATCATTGATCGAACCGTCGCCAATGAAGCGCTGGAGTCATATTATTACAGATACAGGAACGAAAATGCAGAGGCGGCGGAAGCTGCGAGAAAATGAATAAAAAGCCTGTGTGCTGGTTGGAATCAGCGGTTGTACGCTGCTCCGGCGCACAGGCTTTTCCGGCTTTATGTATGTAATAATCGGCATCAATGGTTCTGCACTTATGCGTGCATGATTCCGGTGGTTTACGCAATCTCACGCGATGTCGTGCAGAGATCGTCGGGGCTGAGGTCGTGAAGATTTTCGTGGCCGGTTATGCGCGCGAAAGTTCTTAGCTCTTCAAGCGAAACATTGAGGTAGTTTGCAACTCTCTTTGCTCCGGCTTCTGTCTGAAGTCGCTCACGAAGTTCCGGATCCTGCGTTGCCACACCTACAGGGCACATTCCCAATCCGCAGATCCTGTACTGCTGGCAGGCCATTGCAATGAGTGCACCCGACGCAACGGCAATAGCGTCTGCGCCCATCGCGATTGCTTTGGCAAAATCACCTGAAACGCGCAACCCGCCTGTTATTATGAGATTGATGTCTGAGCCGATGCTGTCGAGATATTTTCTTGCACGGCTCAACGCATATACGGTAGGAACGCTTGTCGAGTCGCGGATTATTTCCGGGGAAGATCCTGTAGCCCCACCGCGCCCGTCGATCGTTATGAAGTCCGGCTCTGCATAGACGCAGAACGCCAGATCTTTTTCTATATGGCCGGCTGCGATCTTGATGCCGATTGGTCTGCCGCCTGAGGCCATCCTGAGCTGTGCGACAAGTTGCTTCATATCTTCTTTATTGTTCACACCTGGGAAGCGCGACGGAGCAATGACGTCTTCGCCCATCGGTTTATTTCTTATCCGGCTTATTTCTTCTGTGACCTTTTCTGCCGGAAGATGACCTCCCATTCCGGGTTTTGTACCCTGCCCTATCTTGATCTCGATCGCATCCGCATTCTCAAGATTTTCAGGAGTCACACTATACTGGTTTGCGACATATTCAAAAATGTATTTGTCTGCCGCTTCCATCTCTTCCGGGATGATTCCGCCCTCGCCGGAGCACATTGCGCTGTGAGTTATCGCCGTACCCCTGGCGAGCGTGATCTTTGCTTCTCTTGAGAGCGCGCCGAAAGACATATGCGAAACGTAGACAGGATTCTCCAGAATCATAGGTTTTGCCGCATGTTTTCCTATAACTACAGAAGTATCAACTTCTGCGTGCTCATCGAGCGGCATCGGATCGAGCTGCGCGCCGAGCACCAGAATGTCATCCCAGCCGGGCATTGGGAGCTGCGTGCCCATCGCCGCATGAATGCTCTTGCCGCTCACGGCCATTTCGTGGATCTCTTCCATATAGCGATTACTCTTGTCGTGCCGGACAAATTCTCTGGGGTAATTAAGCGAGTGCGGGGCAGCAGGCTTCTTCACCGGCTCCACATGCTCCTCAATCAAAACAAATTTTTCGGCTGACTGGTGACAGACGGGGCAGGAGACCAACTCACTTATCGGCTTCCCTTCCTTCTCCTCGTCATAAATGTAACCGCAAACACTGCATCTGTATCTGGCCATTTTGCACCTCCTTCGTGTTTTGGCACAGCATGTAAACTCACAATCTGGTATACCTGGCGCACTACTTCGCGAGTGCTTAATAGCTTTATGACCTAATAATACCAATAGCAGGGCGGGAATGAAATCCATGATTGAAGAAAATCCCACTCGGGCGCCGCAACAAACCGCAGCCCTGGTTCAACCAATACGCCGCATAAACAGTAATGGTTACTAATATTATTATTGACAATCTCCGCGCGAAGTTTATAATCAAATTATGAGTTTTGATCTGGCGCCATTGCGCGCCGAAGTTATATCGGATAAAAGCTTTCAGGGGCTATAATCAGGAGCCCAAGGGCTTCTGAAAAAATATAAGGAGGTTACAAATGGGAGAGTACGACAAGTACAGGAATCTGACAAATTAGGTCGGCGCGCCGGTCGAGGACAATGAGCATTCGATCACTGCAGGTCCGCGCGGCCCGGTCATGATGCAGGATGTGTGGCTTATGGAGAAGCTCGCACATTTTGACAGGGAAGTGATTCCCGAGAGACGTATGCACGCAAAAGGGTGGGGCGCATACGGAAAACTCACCATCACTCATGATATTTCACAGTACACAAAGGCAAAGGCTCTGCAGCCTGACGCTGTGACCGATTGTTTTGTTCGCTTTTCGACAGTTGCCGGTGAGCGCGGAGCTGCCGATGCGGAGAGAGATATCCGCGGCGTTGCGATGAAATTTTACACACCCGACGGGAACTGGGATCTTGTAGGAAACAATACGCCTACCTTCTTTATCCGCGATGTACACAATTTCCCGGATCTCAACAGAGCAGTCAAGCGCGATCCTTACACGGGAATGCGTTCGGCGCAGAACAACTGGGACTTCTGGACACTGCTTCCTGAGTGCTTCCACCAGATCACAGTCGTGATGTCGGATCGCGGAATTCCTGATGGCTTCCGCCACATGCATCTTTTCGGCGAACACACTTATTCGTTCTACAATGAGAAGAATGAGCGCGTATGGTGCAAGTTCCACTTCAAAACACAACAGGGAATCAAGAATCTGACAAATGAAGAAGCGGCTGAGAAGAATGCTATGGATCGTGAGAGCGCAGGCCGCGATCTTTTCGAAGCAATCAAGAGAGGCGATTATCCGAAGTGGACGATGTATGTCCAGATAATGACCGAGGATCAGGCAAAACATCATTATGAGAATCCATTCGATATCACAAAGATCTGGCGTCATAAGAAATATCCGCTTATAGAAGTCGGCGAGATGGAACTGAACCGCTGGCCTGAGAACTATTTTGCTGAGGTCGAGCAGGCTGCATTCACACCGGCACATGTAGTTCCGGGAATCGGCTTCTCACCTGATAAGTTCCTTCAGGGACGACTCTTTGTCTATGGCGATGCACAGCGTTATCGCCTGGGCGTTAACTACAATCAGATTCCTGTAAATCAGGCAAAGGGCGTAAAGGGCGGAGTCGCTGATTACCACCGCGATGGAGCAATGCGCACAGACGGAAACTACGGCGGAGCACCGGCGTATTCACCAAACAGTGCAGGCGTATGGTCGGCACAGCCGGATGTAATGGAGCCGCCTCTTGATATTGATGGCGCAATGTGGCGTTATGATCCGGAGGATGATCCCACAAATGATGACTTCCGTGCAGGCGGCGACCTTTGGCGCGTAATGACAGAAGATAAGAAAGAAATGCTTATTCACAACACGGCGGCTGATATCGCTCCTGTCACAGAGAATATCAAGTATCGCCACGCAGTTCACTGCTACAAGGCTGATCCTGAGTACGGCGAGCGTGCAACAAAGGCTATGGGACTTGACATGAACAAGGTCCTGGAGTTGGCAAAACTCACGAACAAAGAGCTGAACAAAGCAACAACACCTAAGGCGTGAAACAGACTGGTTACACGGCCTGACTAAAACTTATCGGGATGTTATGACCAGATAGCTATAATCACACATCGGTGCTTTTGCGCACCACAAGACGTACCGGCAGGGTAACCCTTGCCGGTACTTTTTCGCCTGCGGCAGCGCTGATAAGCAATTCAACTGACTTTTCGGCGATTTCGCGGATGGGCTGGTGAATAGTGGTTATGGAAGGACACATAAGTGAAGCTATTATTGTGTCATCAAAACCAACTACTTTGATATCCTGTGGTATCCTGATGCCTCTTTCGGAAGCATCCTGAATGTACTGTGCAGCAATCAGATCGCTTGATGCAAATATACAGTCTATGTTTTCAGGACTTGCCATATTCTGATCGAGCAATGAGTTGATGCGTTCGTGGTAGTCACCGGCATTGTATTCGTCAAAAGTTGTTTTGATTTCAATGCAGGACATGCCTGACTTTGCAAAGGTCTCGATAAATCCTGTCGTTCTGTCGTCGGCGGGCATTTTCGTGTTGCTGCCGCCACCGATAATGAGTGCTTTTCTACAGCCGCACGCAGCCAGATGCTCAGCAGCGAGTTTTCCGCCGGTATAGTTATCACATTCAACTGAGGCTGTCGCTGTGGTGAAAAATCTTTCTATGGCAATTACGGGAACACCGATTCCTGAGAGATTATCTTCTGTGACAGTAGCGCTGCAAAGTATGATTCCGGCGACCCGGTTACTCTTACACTTCTCGACATATTTTGTCTGCATGGCGGTGTTACTTTTTGAATTGAACAGCAGTATGCGATATCCCTTTTCACTTGCTGCAGATTCGATTTCACTGATAAGCATGGCAAAATAAGGGTGTCTTATGTGAGGAACAATCAGACCGATGGTGTAATTCGTTTGTTTTGACAGGGATCTTGCGACCTCATTGGGCTGATAGTGGAGTTTCTTCATGGCGTCAGAGACTTTTTGTCTTGATTCTTCGCTGATATAGCCCCTGTTATTGAGAATTCTTGAAACTGTCGCTACGGCCAGACCAGATTCCTTTGCGATATCTTTGATAGTTGCCATAAAAACCTCCGGATTTTCCTGTTTATTTTTGTGCTGATGTACGATAAGATGCTCATCAGTGGGATTCTGATATGCTGTAATATCATGCGGTTGACATACACATAATATGTATTATAAGCTCCATGCGGATGATTCCGCAATTCACATTCAGATAAACAGCAAACGTTCATTCATCATATTATGCCCAGGCAGGTGCTGAGTGGGACGGCAAAACAATTTAAAATATGGAGGTCTCTATGAAAGAGTGGCTAGACAAAGCAGTGTTCTATGAAATTTATCCGCAGAGTTTTCAGGATTCAAACAGCGATGGAACAGGCGACCTGCAGGGAATCATTACCAGGCTCGATTACATCGAGGCGCTGGGTTGCAATGCACTGTGGATCAATCCATGTTTTGACTCTCCATTTGTAGATGCGGGATATGACATCACGGATTATTGCCGCATTGCACCGAGATACGGCACAAATGCTGACATGAAGCAGCTTTGCGATGAATTACATAAAAGAGACATGCATATTCTGCTGGATCTCGTCCCGGGGCACACTTCAATAGAGAGCAAGTGGTATAAAGAATCTGCAAAGGCCGATAGGAACGAATACACGGACAGATATGTGTGGAATAGCAACGTCTGGGAAGGCTTTGAGGGAACCGGCAGCATCATGGGATGGAACCGCGGAGGCACGGAAAGAGACGCAGCCTGCGCGGTGAATTTCTTCAATGCACAGCCGGCGCTCAATTACGGTTTTGCCAAACCGGATCCGGACAAGACCTGGCAGCAGGCGGCAACTGCTGAAGGCCCGATGGCCACAAGAAAAGCGATACTTGACGTGATATGTTTCTGGCTCGGGGTCGGTTGCGATGGATTCAGAGTCGACATGGCCGGTTCACTTGTGAAATCAGACGAGAATCAGGAAGCGACGATCGAGTTGTGGCAGCAGATGTTTGCTGAAGTACACAGTAAATATCCGGGTGCGACATTTGTTTCGGAATGGGGAGACCCGGGAAGATCGCTCAAAGCGGGATTCGACATGGACTTCCTGCTTCATTTCGGCCCGTCACATTATCCGGATCTTTTCAGAACGGAGCATCCGTTTTTCGCGGAAGATGGCGGCGGTACAACACAAAGATTCTTCTCTGTTTACATGCAGAACAAAGAGAAGACTGAAAAGGGCAATGGACTAATGTGCCTGCCGAGCGGCAATCATGATATGGATCGCATGGCAAGGACACTTGATGCTACTGAGCAAAAACTCGCTTTTGCGTTTATCCTTTCAATGCCCGGAGCTCCGTTCATATACTATGGCGATGAGCTCGGAATGAAGTATGTGGAAGGCCTGAAATCCGTGGAGGGCGGTTATGACAGGACAGGCTCCCGCTCGCCGATGGCGTGGGACAACTCAGCGAATTACGGTTTCTCAGCGGCTCCGGCTTCCGACCTTTATATAAGACAGGACGAGTCTTCTGAAACGTTGAATGTCAGATGCGAGGAGATGGATCCGGATTCAACTCTTAACATAGTCAAACAACTGATAAAGATAAGAGGAGAACATCCGGCTCTGGCGGCACATGCTTCTTTTGAGCTCCTCACAAAAGACGGCGGATATCCGCTTGTTTACAGGAGAAGCTGCGCGGATGAGACTTTGTATATTCTGATCAACCCATCTGATACTGAGAGAACGACCGCTGCAGCAACTGTTTCTGGATTGCCGGAAACGCCGGAATGTGTCTGGTCGTATACCATGGCGACGGCCGAAGCGGGTGCCACAACAAGCATTACTTCAGCGCAACCCTGTAAAACAAGTTTTGAATTAACAAGACAGACTGATGGCAGTGTTACAGTTCCTCCATGCAGTGCATGGTTCATGAAGTAAACTTATCATTCATAGATTTTCAGGCCGTGACAGCTATTCCTGTCACGGCCTGTTTTACAGATTCACATGTTTTGGCTTCTCTATCTAATATCAGCGCATCTTACAGCACATGCTACTCGGTTGACACACCATAATATGTAAAACATGCACAAAATAGCTGGACTAAAATTATGAATATAGACGATTTGTATGTTAACCGGTTGACATAGATTGTGCGGGATGATATATTATGCTCAGTTAATGAGACAGGCACAGGGCAGGTCTCGGAAGTAAGGAAGATCACAATTACAAGACAGGATATGGAGGACAAAATGAAAAAGAAAGCAGTAGCACTTATGTTAACGGCAGCTGTGGCTGCATCAGTTCTTGCAGGATGTGGATCATCATCAGCAGCTACAGACACAGCAACAACAGCGGCAGCAACATCTGAATCATCGGAAGCTGCACCGGCAGGTGATGTGTCGATCACCATCTTCAACTCCAAAATGGAAATCCAGGATCAGATGGAGACAATGGCGGCTAAGTACACAGAAGAAAAGGGTGTAAACGTCGAGGTCTATTATTCAAGCGACACCGTCGCACAGCATCTGGCAACAAAGTACGCTTCAAACGACCCCTACACAATTTCAATGGTGGATGCAAAGGACATTTACTCACTTGCAGCAGACCATGCTACAGACCTTTCAGATCAGGACTGGGTAAAGGATACAACGCAGGCAATCAGCATTGACGGAAAGGTATACGGATTCCCGGTCTGCGTAGAGGCAAGAGGAATAATTTATAACGCAGATGCGATCAAGAAAATTACAGGTGAGGATTTCGATCCCACAAGCGTCGCAACACTCGACGATTTCAAAGCTCTTATAGAAAAGCTTAAAGCTGGCGGAATGGAATCTCCCACTGGAGTCATGAAAGAAGACTGGTCACTCGGAGCTCATTACCTCTCAGAAGTATATGAGGAACAGGATGATCCGGATGCTTTCATCCAGGGCCTTCATGACGGAACGGTCGATCTTAACAGCGATCCCAGATTTACATCACTTATGGATACATTTGATGTTCTTAAGGACAATAACTATGCTAAGGCTTCAGCAATTTCTGCAGAGCGTGAAGTGACTGAGCAGAAGCTTGCAGAAGGCGAGATAGCATTCATGTTCGGCGGCAACTGGGACTGGTCGGTTATTAACGCTTATGATTACACGGAAAACATGGGTATGATGCCGGTTCCTCAGAATACTGACGATGATTACAATACAAAGCTCGTAGGCGGCGGATCCAAGTACTTCTTCATTGATTCTTCAGATTCAACATCAGATGCGCAGAGACAGGCAGCTGAAGATTTCCTGAATTGGCTGGTATATGACGAAGAAGGACAGAGTTTCATAGTCAATGATTGCTCACTTGTTCCCGCATTCTCAAACATTACTCTTGAAGTCAGTGATCCTCTTGGCAAGAGCGTCAAAGCATATGCTGATTCAGATAAGCTCGTTCCCAATTACAATTACGCACCGGACGACCATTATTCTATAGCTGGAGCATCTTTCCAGAAATATCTTGCAGATCAGATTGACCGTGCAGGCTTCGCTTCAGAAGTTCAGGATTACTGGAAGGGCGCAACACTTACAGAGCACTGATCTGAACAAACGTACTGCTAAGGCGGAGCAAATTGAGCTCCGCCTGAAACAGCTCAGGCGTGGGTCAGGGTTGACAGATCCGAAATGCGACAACGGAGCCTTCGCACAAAGCGCTCCGGCGTGAGGTAAATCATGAAACGAAATACGATGTCATATAAGACAAAACAGTTCCTGATGTTTGCCGGACCGGCAGCGCTTCTCTTCCTGGGAACTGTCATCGTCCCGTTCATATACGGCTTCTACCTGACATTTACAAGTTGGGATGGTATCGCAAAAGAGAAACCGTTTGTAGGAATCTCGAATTACATAGCTGCTTTTCAGGATACAGCTTATTGGGCAGCCCTTGGCAGGACAGCGATATATTCGCTCTTCGCAGTCATACTGATAAATATTGTGGCATTTTTCCTGGCATATATGGTTACAAGCGGTGTCAAAGGCCAGAACTTCTTCCGCGCCGGATTCTTCATCCCGAACCTGATCGGGGGAATCGTCCTTGGCTATGTATGGAAATTTGTTTTCAACAGAGCTTTTGTGGCAATAGGAGAAACTCTGGCAGGAACAACGGTAGCATCACTGCTTTCTACTACGGGCGGCGCAATGTTTTGCCTGATCCTCGTATCGGTGTGGCAGTATGCAGGATACATGATGCTGATATATGTCGCAGGTTTCATGAGTGTTTCGAAAGATCTCAAGGAAGCGGCAATGATAGACGGCTGCACTCCCAAACAGGCCATGAGAAATGTAACTATTCCGCTTATGAGAGCATCATTTGTACAGTGCCTGTTCCTCAGTATTACAAGATGCTTCGTTGTATATGATGTGAACCTGTCGTTGACAAAAGGTGAGCCGTTCAATTCTTCGGTCATGGCTGCAATGCATGTCTACAATCAGGCATTCGTTTATAAGAACTACGGTGAAGGCCAGGCGGAGGCTCTAATCCTCTTTGTAATCTGCGCAATCGTAGGTATTACACAGGTCAAGATCGGCCAGAAGGGGGAGGTTGAAGCATGATGAACGACAGTGAAAAAGCAAAACGCAAGAAACAAATCACAAACATCATTATGATGATCGTGCTGATCATACTGCTCCTTATGTTCATAGCTCCTTTCATCCTGGTAGTAGTCAATGTATTCAAAACAAAGGGCGACATCAATTCTGATCCGCTGGCACTTATAGGTAAGCATGGTTTTACAATTAAGAACTTCCCTGAAGCTATAAAGAAAATGAACTTCTGGACTGTGTTTGGGAATTCGGTACTTATCACATGCAGTGCAACAATACTCACGATCCTGTTCTCAGCTATGGCAGCATTCGTGATCGCGCGAAACAAATGGAAAGCCACGGCAATCCTGTTCTCACTCATGGTCGCTTCGATGGTCATTCCGTTCCAGGTTCTTATGGTCCCGATAGTGTCTGTATACGGAGGCATATTCAATGTCCTGAACCACAGGCTTACATTGATCCTTATGCACGTCGGCTTCTCGGTCTCAATGGCAACGTTTATGTTCGACGGAGCGATAAGGACTAACATACCTCTCGGCCTTGAAGAGGCGGCAGAAATAGATGGTTGCACAAGATGGCAGACATTCTGGAAGATTGTTTTCCCGCTGCTGTCGCCCACGATAGCCACAGTTACGATTATTGATGCAATGACGTTCTGGAACGATTACCTGCTCCCGAGTCTTGTGCTCGGCCGCAAGGAACTTTACACGATCCCGATTGCGACACAGGCATTTTACGGAACATATTCAACAGATATAGGACTCGTTATGGCTGCTCTCCTCCTTGCGATGCTGCCTATCCTGATCCTCTACATGTTCCTTCAGAAATATATTGTTTCCGGCGTTACATCAGGCGCGGTTAAAGGTTGAGTGCGTCCGGAATATGACGACAAGAGAGGCCTGCTTATATTGAAGACTGAAATGACCATAACACGAAAATTTCTTGAACTGCCGATATATAGCGGTGAGAAAAAGCTTGATGACCTGAGACTACTCACGATAACGGATGCTCATGGCAGCTTCCTGTACCATTTTGTCATGCCGGCAAAACAAGATATGAGCGGAAGTCCTGATTATTATGCAGGCCTTGATGTCTCAAAGTTCATTGGCAAAAAGCTGGTGATCGATACGGAAATGCCGGAAGAGTGGATCGCAGGGATCATTCAGACTGATGAAGAAATCACGGAATTCCAACATGAGGAGACCCGTCGTCGTCCGGGTCTTCATTACACAGCGCCGTACGGATGGCTCAACGATCCCAATGGACTCATATACAAAGACGGAATCTGGCACATGTATTACCAGCACAATCCAATGAATACTGAATGGGCTAACATGAGCTGGGGCCATGCAACAAGCCGTGACCTTATACATTTTGAATATGAGGGCGACGTCATGTACCCGGACATGAACGGAAGTATGTATTCGGGCTGCGCCATAACAAACGATAGAGGATGTTTTGACTTGCCAGAGGGAGCAATCCTGTTCTTCTATACGGCAGCAGGCGATCCGACAAGACTGAGCAAAGGAATAAAGTGTACACAGCGCATGGCTTTTTCGCTGGATGGGGGCAAAACTCTCACAAAATATGAGGGCTGGAATCTGCCAAATATCGCGGAGGGGAACCGCGATCCGAAGATCTTCCGGCATGAGGAAACAACTTGTTATGTCATGACACTTTACCTTTCCGGCAATCGTTTCGGAATCTTCAATTCGAATGACCTGAAGAACTGGCAGAACACGCAGATAATGGAGCTTCCGCCGATGTGGGAATGCCCGGATCTGTTTCCGGTGGGCATGGGCGACGGCGAGAAAAAATGGGTGTTCACTAGTGCCGATGGTCTGTACTATATCGGGAGTTTTGACGGAAGACAGTTCACTGCGGAAACAGAGATTCAGAAAATGTACGCAAATGATATTCCATATGCAGCACAGACTTATTCAAACGCCGGGGAAAGGGTGATAAGTGTCGCGTGGCTCAGGATAAATCATTGCGATGGTGATAATTACACAGGTGCAATGTCGGTCCCGAGGGAGCTGTCGCTTGGAAAAGATGACAGGGGTTTCTATCTGAGACAGAGATTTGTACATGAGGCGGCTGACTTTATATTCGAGGACGAGGACGGAATAACTGTTGAGGATGCCGGTATAAAAGAGAATATTTCCGCTGACGGAAGGCAGTTGACGGTTACGGTGAAAAAGCAGGGACGTGAGTAAGACAGCGCACAGCTACGAAAGGAATAATAAAAGCAATGCACAATAACAAGATCATGCTGATAACTTACCCCGATTCGCTCGGGTCGAACCTGGCGGACCTGAAGGAGATGCTGGATAAATACTTCAGCAGGGCAATAGGGGGAGTACATGTTTTGCCGTTCTTTCCATCGTCGGGCGACAGGGGCTTTGCACCGATGGATTATCACAAAGTGGATCCATCGTTCGGAAGCTGGGACGATATCGAGGCGATCGGCAGCGAATACTATCTGATGTTTGATTATATGATCAACCATATTTCGGCGCACAGCCCATATTACCAGGATTTTCTGGCGAAAAAGGACGACTCGGAATATAAGGATCTCTTCATAAGATATAAAGATTTCTGGGAGAACGGCGAGCCGACTGACGAACAGGTAGACGCTATATACAAGCGCAAACCGCGTGCGCCATACACGATCGCTCATTTTGCGGATGGAACAGATGAGAAGGTCTGGTGCACTTTCGATGAAGAGCAGATAGATATAAACTGCAAGAGCGATACGGCGAAGAAGTTTATAAAGGACAATCTGACATGGATGGCGTCGCACGGCGCATCGATCATAAGACTTGATGCTTTTGCATACGCGACGAAGAGAGCCGGGACAAGCTGCTTCTTCGTGGAGCCGGATGTGTGGGAGTTCCTTGACAAATGCAAGGCGGACCTGGCAGGAACAGGCGTTGAACTTCTGCCGGAGATCCATGAGCATTATTCGATGCAGGACCGCATTGCGGACAAGGGATATTACGTTTACGATTTTGCACTTCCGATGCTGCTGCTGAACGCGATTTATTATGGCCAGACAAAATACCTTAAGCACTGGCTTTCCATATGCCCGAGAAGGGTTTTCACGACGCTGGATACTCACGATGGGATAGGAGTTGTCGATGTCAGAGATCTACTTCCGCAGGATGAGATAGACCGAACCAGGGATGATATTTTCAAGTTCGGCGCGAACGTAAAGAAAGTCTACAACACTGCGGCATATAACAATCTGGATATATATCAGGTGAACTGTTCATATTATTCGGCGCTCGGAGATGATGATGACAGCTATCTGCTCGCAAGAGCAGTCCAGTTCTTCGCACCGGGAATACCGCAGGTATATTATGTGGGACTCCTCGCAGGAAAGAATGATCTTGAATTGCTGGAGAAAACAAAGGTAGGCCGCAATATCAACAGACATTATTATTCCAAAGATGAGATCGCGCAGGAAGTTGAGCGGCCGGTCGTTCGTAAACTCCTGAATATGATGGAATTCAGGAACGAGACAAAGGCTTTAGGCGGAAGCTTTTCAATGGATGATTCAGATGATGGAAAACTCATTATAAAAAGGGAATTTGAAGGGGACAAGGCCGTTCTGACGGCAGATTTCACTGAGAAAAAGTTCACGGTCACACACAACGGTGAGAAAGTGGAATTCTGAGAGTAAGCATGTAAATGATGTAGGTGTCATAAGTATCTTTTTATCCAATGATATACGAATTGCTCCGTTCCCGACATGAAGCACTCTGTGCTTCATGTCGACACTCCCGCAATTCTCCCCGCACTAGTAATCCGCTGATTTACTGTGTAAATCGCTGCTTACGAGTGTGGGACGGGTCCCAAGTACATTTTGCTTTTTCTGCAAGCAGAAACGCAGAATGTACTTTTGACCCTTATATCATGTAAATATGCACAAAATATGAACGACATTTTGATAAATTGTAACGAACTTTGAAAAAGGCACTTGTGCAACCATTTGGCGAGTGCTACTATTATCTCAGTTCCGGAAACGATACCGACAACGTAACCGACAACGTAACCGAGATGACGGAAATCAGGGGAAGCGCTGATACACGGAAACGCGTGAATACGGAAACTCTGTAACAGGGAACACCCCGGAGAAGCGGGGAAACATAGTAAGTAGCACGATTACTACTAAGGAGAGGAAAAGATTATGAACAAAAAGTTAGTAAGCGTTACACTCAGTGCAGCAATGATCTCTGCTCTGCTTGCAGGCTGCGGAAGCACAGCTACAGGCGACACAGCAACAGCAGCATCATCTGCACCTGCAGCAGATGCAACATCAGAGGCTACAGCAGAAGCAACATCAGAAGCAGCTGCAACATCAGAAGCAGCAACAGGAACAGGAAAGGTTTATCTCCTGAACTTCAAGCCCGAGACAGACGGCGCATGGCAGACACTTGCACAGACTTACACAGAGCAGACAGGAACAGAAGTTACAGTTCTTACAGCTGCAGATGGTCAGTACAGCACAGTAATGCAGTCAGAGATGGCTAAGACAGATGCTCCTACAATCTTCAACATCGGCAATGCAACAGCAGCACAGACATGGGATGATTACACATATGATCTCAAAGATTCTGACATCTACAATCACCTTACAGACAAGAGCCTTGCAATCGAGAACAATGGCAAGGTAGCAGCAGTTGCTAACTGCTATGAGTGCTACGGTATCATCTACAACAAGACAATTCTTGATGACTACTGCACAATGGACAAAGCAGTTGTTACATCTGCTGACCAGATCACAGACCTCGACACACTCGAAGCAGTAGCAGATGACATCAATTCCAGAATTGATGAGATCAACGAGAAGTTCGACCTTGAGCTCACAGAAGCATTTGCTTCAGCAGGACTTGATGATGGTTCTTCATGGAGATTCTCAGGCCATCTTGCAAATATGCCTCTGTACTATGAATTCCTTGATGACGGTGTAGATCCTGTATCAGGCGAAGCTACAATCAAGGGAACATATCTTGACAACTTCAAGAGAGTCTGGGATATGTATGTAAGAGATTCAGCAGCAGATCCCAAGACACTTAATTCTGGCGCTCTTAATGCAGAATCAGAACTTGGCATGGAGCAGGCAGTCTTCTATCAGAATGG
This sequence comes from Lachnospiraceae bacterium, assembly GCA_028706005.1. Taxonomy (GTDB): domain Bacteria; phylum Bacillota; class Clostridia; order Lachnospirales; family Lachnospiraceae; genus CAG-791. Next base: position 5,303 of record JAQWCI010000019.1, on the reverse strand, counting down.
TGACTGGGAGTTCTCAGCACTCACAAATCCTGATAACGGCTATCTTGTAACAGCTGACGATCTTGATATGATGCCTATCTACTTCGGCGTTGACGATGCTAACGAAGGTCTCTGCGTTGGTACTGAGAACCACTGGGCAGTAAATGCAAAGGCTCCTCAGGAAGATATCGATGCAACACTTGCATTCCTTAACTGGGTAATCACTTCTGATGAAGGCCGCGAAGCCATCACAACAGAAATGGGCCTTTCAGCTCCGTTCGATACATTCACAGGCGACTATGCTTCAACTAACAACTTCGCTGCATCTGCATCAAAACTTATGGCAGACGGCAAAACTTCTGTAGCATGGGCATTCAATGCAACTCCTAACGTAGATGACTGGAGAGCAGATGTTGTTTCTGCACTCACAGCTTACACAGATGGTTCAGGCGACTTCGATGCAGTCAAGACAGCATTCGTAGACGGATGGGACAAACAGTGGAAGCTCGCAGCAGAAGCTGCTGAATAAGCAACAGATATATCAGAACATGCACCTTTAACAGGATGAAATATAAAAGGCGCAGAAGAAAAGTAATATAGTCACAGCTCGGGGTGAGTGTCATATATGATCATCATAACGATGAGATAATGATCACTCACCCCTTTTGCGCAGAAGGGGATTGCTATGGAAAAGGCGACAAAGAAGTACTTTCCGATTTTTGTTCTTCCGACAATGATAGCGTTTGCAATAGGATTTCTGATCCCGTTTGTTTACGGAATTTTCCTTTCGTTCTGCAAATTCACGACTGTTGTCGACTGGAAATGGGTCGGACTCAGCAATTATTCTAAGATTTTCTATGTTAACGGGGAACTTGACACCACATTCCTTCATTCACTGTGGTATACAGCCCTCTTTACACTTGTTTCAGTACTGGTCATTAACGTGATCTCCTTTGCCATAGCAATGCTTCTGACAAAGGGAATCAAAGGAACAAATCTTTTCAGAACGGCGTTCTTCCTGCCGAACCTTATAGGCGGTATTGTACTCAGCTATATATGGTTGATGATATTCAACAGTGTTCTCTCCAATTATTCCAAAACAATTGTTTCGACTCAGTGGTATGCATTCTGGGGCATGATCATAGTGGTCTGCTGGCAGCAGATAGGCTACATGATGATCATATATATCGCAGGAATACAGAATATTCCCGGAGAACTGATTGAAGCTGCAAAGATTGATGGCGCAAACGCATGGCAGCTGCTCACAAAGATCACGATCCCGCTTCTTATGCCTACGATCACGATCTGCACATTCCTTACATTGACGAACGGGTTCAAGCTCTTTGATCAGAACTTCGCTCTGACAGGCGGCAATCCGGCAAAACAATCGCAGTTGCTGGCACTTAACATCTACGACACCATGTATGGCACGACAGGATGGCAGGGCGTAGGACAGGCCAAGGCTGTCATATTCTTCATTCTTGTTGCAATCATCGCACTTGTTCAGAATAAGATGACAACGAGCAAGGAGGTGGAACAATAATGAGCAAAGGTGATAAAGAGGTCTCAACAATCAGAAAAGCAAAACACGGTGGGATCCTGACTGTTATATTTACAATTATTTCGATACTGTGGATTGCCCCGATATTCGTGGTGCTCCTCAACTCATTCAAGAGAAAAGCTTATATCTTTACCAATCCCTTCAGCATTAGCGCAGTTTCCATATCAAAGGGATTTGACAGATATATGAAAGGCATAGATAAGGCATTCTGCGGCCTGCTCAACTACAGCAACGCTATAGAAAAGACAAACTTCTTCAAATGTTTTGGCTATTCGCTGTTCATTACAGTCGGCTCAGTGCTGGTGATAATCCTTTGCTGCTCGATGTGCGCATATTACATAACAAGAGTGCACAACGCGCTGACCAGGGTGATTTACATGCTTTGCCTGTTCTCAATGATAGTTCCGTTCCAGATGGTAATGTTTACATTGTCAAAGTTTGCGAATATACTTCATTTGTCAAATCCTATGGGAATAATTGTGGTTTACCTGGGATTCGGTGCGGGACTTGCGGTGTTTATGTTCACCGGTTTTATAAAGAGTATTTCAATCGAGATCGAGGAAGCCGCAATGATAGACGGATGCACGCCTATCCAGACTTATTTTAAGGTAGTGCTGCCTATACTGAAGCCTACAACAATAACAGTCGCGATCCTCGAAGCCATGTGGGTATGGAACGATTACCTTCTGCCCAGCCTTGTGCTTAATATAAACAAGTATAAAACTATCCCGATTGCTGTTCAGTATCTCAAACAGAGCCACGGCCAGATCGACTGGGGCGCAATGATGGCAGTACTGGTGCTGGCAATTGTACCTATAGTGATATTCTACATTATCTGCCAGAAATATATTATTGAAGGGGTCCTTGCCGGAGCAGTAAAGGGTTGACAGGCCTGGATATGGTGGTAATTCATTATGAAGAGAAAATGCGGTGTTCTGCTGCCTGTCGCCAGTCTCCCGTCCAAGTACGGAATAGGCTGCTTTTCAAGGGAAGCATATGATTTCATAGATTTCCTCAGCAATGCCGGACAGACGTATTGGCAGATACTGCCTCTCGGACAGACAGGGTATGGAGATTCGCCATACCAGTCATTCTCCACATTTGCAGGAAACCCGTATTTTATAGATCTTGATCAGTTCGTTGAACAGGGATATATTTCCGAAAAAGAGGTCAGATCCTGCAAATTTGGGAAAGATCCTGAATTTATTGACTACGCTGCTGTTTATAAGTACAGATTCACGATCCTCAGAAAGGCCTATGACAACAGTCCTTATGCCATGGAGCCCGGAGAAAAATGGAAGAGCAGTGAATTTGATAAGTGCAGAGAAAGTTTTGACAGCTTTATCAAAGACAATGAGTCATGGCTGAAAGACTACGCCTTGTACAGCGCTGTGAAGAAACACTTTGATTCCAGGAGTTTTATGGAATGGGATGACGATATAAGACTTCGCAGTGATAAGGCTGTAAAGAAGTATACAGAGCTGCTTGCGGATGATATAAGGTTCTATGAGTTCCTGCAGCTGATATTCGCAGCGCAGTGGAGTGGGCTCAAGAAATATGCGAACAGCCGGAAAATTAAGATCATCGGAGATATTCCGATATATGTGGCTTTTGACAGCGCGGATACATGGAGCCACCCGGAGCTTTTCAAACTTGATAAAAAAGGCTTCCCGACGGTAGTGGCCGGCTGCCCTCCTGATGGATTCTCCGCGACAGGACAATTATGGGGGAATCCCATCTACAATTGGGAGTATCATAAGGAAACAGGCTTTAAGTGGTGGTGCGAGCGGATCACCAACTGTTTTAATCTGTATGATGTGGTCCGAATAGACCATTTCAGAGGGATCGATGAGTATTATGAGATCCCTTATGGAGACAAAACAGCTGAGCATGGCAAGTGGGCACCGGGACCGGGTTTTGAGCTTATCAAAGCCATAAGGAGTGCGGTAGGTAACAAGCCGATAATCGCTGAAGATCTGGGATATCTTACTCCTTCAGTCATGAAACTTGTGCGCAAGACAGGGTACCCTGGGATGAAGGTGATCCAGTTTGCTTTTGATTCAAGAGAAGAGAGCGATTATCTCCCTCACAATTACAGGCACAACTGCGTGGTTTACACAGGAACGCACGATAATGACACGACCAGAGGCTGGTATAACAGCATAAACCGGTTGGACAGAAAATTTGCGAAAGATTATGTCGGACTTAAGAACACTGCAAATATTTCACTGCCCTTTATACGTGTTGCATTCATGAGCGTTGCTGACACAGCAATTATTCCCATACAGGATTATCTTGATCTTGGAACAGAAGCGAGGATTAATTATCCGTCTACTCTGGGGAACAACTGGAAATGGAGACTTCTTCCCGGACAATTGACAGACGAGCTGGCAAAACAAATGAAGGAGCTGGCGGTCACGTATTGCCGCTGTTGACAGCAAATGGCAGAAACAACAATTAAAGATATAGCAAAAGAGTGCGGGGTGGGTGTAAGCACAGTATCAAGGGCGCTCAACAATCACCCCGATATAAATCCCGAAACGCGGGAAAAGATCATGAAGGTCATCAGGGAGACCGGGTTCGTACCTAACAACAGTGCGAGAAATCTCAAGAGAAGTGATGCGAGAAGCATTGCACTGATAGTCAAGGGCATTTCCAATCCGTTCTTTTCGGACATGATAAGGATAATGGAGAATTATGCCCAGACACAGCGCTATACAACGATCCTTCGGCACGTGGAACCTGATGAGGATGAGGTAAACGTCGCCCTGCAGCTTGTCAAAGAGTGCAGGCTGCGCGGAATCGTTTTTCTCGGAGGCAATTTTACTCACGATAATAAGAAACTAAAACTAATTAATGCTCCTTTTATTTTCACGACAATAGGTTCCATTGCGGGTGATGCTCACAAGAAGATATGGTATTCCAACATTGCGGTTGATGACAGAGCAGAGAGCTGCAAGCTGGTCTCATATCTCATAGGATTGGGACACAGGAATATAGCACTTATAACCGAAGGCCTCGGTGAACCGAGCGTCGGGAAACTGCGTTATGAAGGCTATCGTGATGCCCTTGAGCAACATGGCATACCCTTTGATGAGAAACTTGTAATGGAAGTCGACCAGGACAGGGAACCATATTCCATGAAGAACGGCTACAATGCGGCAAAACGTCTTCTTAACGGTGAAAGTAAGTTCACGGCGATTTTCTGTGAAGCCGATATCCTTGCGATCGGTGCCTGCAGGGCTGTCTTCGACAAAGGACTGAAAGTACCACACGACATTTCCGTAGTCGGTTATGATGGAATCGAGATGGGAAATTACTACAGACCGAGACTTACCACCATCAAACAGCCGGTAGAGGAAATGGCAGAGGAAGGTATAGAACTGCTCTTCAGCGTCATTTCAGGAAAATCGGAGCACAGGAATATCATTATGCCGGCAGAGCTTCTGCTTCGTGAATCATCAAGCGAAGCGAATGAAGCCAGGGAGTGACATGACCTCACAAAGGCAGACGACCGGATTACTGTTCAAGATATGATTTCAGATCATCAAGGCGCCGCATCGTCTCATCACGGCCAATACGGTAGACTTCTTCCATTTTTTCCGGATCATGTTCAATCTTGCCAATCTCGAGTTTTTTCGGAGGACGGATCACAAACAGTTCACCTTTCTTTTCTTTATAAGCAATGTATGCAAGCATCTCGTTGTAAACAGCGGGGCGCTTTTCCATTGTTTCTGAAAGTTTCAGGGATTTGTGGCTGAGA
>JAQWCI010000160.1 GCA_028706005.1 Lachnospiraceae bacterium | reverse complement strand
TCAAATGGAAGATTGACATCAAGAAGCGCCGTCGTCATAAGTGGAAGATGGACTCGGCGGGCATAGTAGTTTTCCTGTGATAACGACACCGCACAGTCTTTGTATCTGAACTTGTTTTTCTTAAGTGTCTCTCTGATGAAAAGAGCCATCGCGGCAAATGCCACTATGCGCCCGTTCTTAACAAGATTGTCAGGGAGATCTACAGTGACGGCCTTCCTGATCCTGCCGCCATCGCTTTCCACGATCTTGAGTCTATAGCTCCCTATATCAATACCGAGCAGTTTTTTGTCAGACATCCCCTACCTCATTTCTTACCAGTAAACTTGCATACAACTACATCATAATAGCAGATTCATGTACCAATTTACAGCTTTGTCTCCCCACATCGCGCACAGGAGTAATCCTATAGAGATCGACGGTCCGAACGGGATCTTCTGCTTTTTAAGTAAGACAACAAAAACAAGTCCTATGACACACGAAACGATCACACACAGAAATCCGCAGAGCCCGCCCAGGTAAAGTCCCACAACGAAAAAAAGTTTGATGTCTCCGCCGCCAAGGCTCTCCCTGCCGCTCACTTTATCGAAGATCAATGATATCAGCAGCATTCCGCCAGCTATCGCAAAAGCGCCTATGGCTCCCTGTATCAACTGATCCTGCCAGGTGTCATGCACGAGCGGCACCGTCACCGCCCATATTATGACAGCGGCTGCTATAAAACCGTTCGGGATCTCATAAATGTCAAGATCTACGAGTGAAAGTGCGAGCAGCACGCATGAAAGAGCCAGATATCTTGCTGTGTCAAAACATATCCCGTATCTGAGCATTATCACCAGGAATGTGCATCCCATTATCAGCTCAGTTATCATGTACCGCGGTGATATTTTCTCATGGCAGTAACGGCAGCGTCCCTTCAGGACAACATAACTGATAACAGGCACAAGGTCGAGTGCCGACAGTGGATGATCGCAGGTAGCGCAATGGCTCCTGCCGCTCACTATGCTCTCGTGGTGCACTACACGCCATGCAAGACAGTTTATAAAACTCCCGAACACTGTCCCGAGTATAAAGGTAATTAGAAGAACATACGCCGCTATTCCGGCATTTTCAAATATCAGGTCTGTTGCAAACGATCCTGTGTTTATCACAGATTGCTCCTTAATTCATAAATTCACTGATTCCGGCTATGCTCATGAGCCCATAGTCCATACCGCTACTTTTGTACTGCCGTGTATCCAGACCTGTACTATTCCGCCTTCAGGGGTCTTCATCCCCGGCTTTGCCGCCGACATCTCGGGAATTAGTGCAAGATATTCGTCAGCGCGGCTTCCTCCGATAATATACGCTCCCGTATTCGTCTCACTCCCTGAAAGTCCGTATCCCTTTATATCCAAGCTGCTGCCCGTAATACTTGTTTTGTCTGGTTCCGGTATCTGCGCGGCTCCGTCAATTTCTGTCATTATCGCATCTGTGATGGCTTCATCTGTTTTGATATTGTAGTCGTAGACCGCTATCCCAGGATCCTCGTTGTTCTTCAGCTTCCTGCTGTTATCCTTTTCGTATTGCGCTGTGGATGCTGATATGGCTTTGGCCACCGAATCCTTGTCCATCTCGCGCTTGTCATCCCAGGTGAGCGTCCCGCGCTCCGCCTTGTCCATCAATGTGTAATCATAATATGTCCACTTTTTGCCGGTCCATCTTGAATGAATGACTTCGTTCTCTACTACGACTGCGAGCAGCTGTGCGCCGCCTTTGTCTCCGAGATTCGGGACGCCTACAGCCCCTGTCTCCGCGTTCTTGTTCTGCGCGGCAAGGCTCCTTCCATATGGTTCTATCGTGCCTATTTCAGCACGGTCAAGGCACTTGTGCGTAAGTTCATCATAATAATATATTGTCAGTCCGTCCCCGCCGTCCTGAAGGTATTTCACCGCTGCGACATCATGAGCTGTCGCCACGGTCTCTTTGTCAAAAGTCATCTTCGCATCGCGCAGATGCTGCTGGTAAGCCAGCACTGCAATGATAATGATTACTGCCGCTGTCACTGCAACTATAAGCAGAAGTATGAGCAACGCTAACCCCGACCTGTCATGAAGTTTTGACTTGACTGACGTCGATCTCTTCTTCATCTTGGTGTGTGCAGGACCTGCTTTCTTATGCTGTCGATTTCTGAATAAACTGCGTCATTCAGGACTTTTATATATGTTCCCTTCATGCCTGATGAGCGGGATTCCAGAACTCCCGCTGACTCAAATTTGCGCAGTGCATTCACTATGACTGAACGCGTGATGCCTTCTTTGTCTGCAATTTTGCTCGCGACAAGTATGCCTTCCCTGCCGTTCAGTTCATCAAATATGCAGACAATAGCCTCCATCTCCGAGTAGCTCAGAGTGCTTATCGCTGATTTGACGACAGATATCTTGCGGTTCTCTTCCTCGTTCTCTTCGGTCACAGCGCGGAGCATTTCAAGACTCACGACCGTAGTTCCATACTCACACAGAATGATGTCATCAATGTCATATTCATCACGATCTTTGTAAATAAAAACAGTTCCCAGGCGTTCGCCGGCGATCTCTATAGGTGAAATGATAGCATGTCTTTCAGCATTATCCGGCCTCTCGAACCCGAGATTCATAAGACTCACATTCTCTTTCGTAGACAGGACAGCAAGCAGGCGCTCATTAAGCGCGCTGTCAATAAATGATCCGACTGAGTCGCCGATCATCTCTTCAAGTTTAGGGATGTCAGAATTCAGGCCTACACCGAGTACTTTGCCTTTTCTGGAGATAATGAAGATGTCAGAATTCAGAATATCCGAGAAAATTTTGCAGATGTCACTGAAAACGACCTTTCCAGTGCTGTTATTATGTAGTAGTTTGCCTATTTTTCTTGTCTTATCAAGCAGGATCACGTTATTGTTCATAGCTTACCTCATGCCGAAACAGTCACTCCGCCCTCGACTTTATACAACAATTCCGTGAATATTTTATCATAAATCTGTATGGGCTTACAATAAATTGTCTGAAACTTTCATAAATTCAGCTCATTTATTTTACAGCTTGACAATGTATCTTTTTTTGGGGGTCAGGTTGCAGCTACTTTTGTGGCTTTTGTGGCTTTTGTGGCTTTTGTGGCTTTTGACTTTTTTGAGTGCTATTCAGAGGATTTCAGGTTGCGACGTGGATTCCTGCCACTGGTCAGGACATATCAGTTATGTGCAGTATTATTCTGTCGCTTGCAGGTTTGTACTCACCAGACTTGTCGCAGGCAGTAAGTGTTACCAGTATGTCTCTACCTGCATAGCTCTCATCGACATGGAAGATATTGTAGAATTCAAAAACGGATTTTCCAATCGAGTGCTCAATTTCAGTGCCTTCTGGCTTTATAAAGCGTTCCATCAAAAGTTGACGTGATGATTCCTGCCTGAGGGCAGACTTGTTGCCTTGCTCTACGTTGCCTGACAGTCCATTGTACGAAATGCTGTTATCCAGAATATTGCTGTCCGGGATGATATTGTCATTTCCGGTGTGATCCTGAGAATCAGTCACGTCTTCAAACTCATATTTGATGCTTCTTACGCTGTTGTGTATTTCGTATGTGTTGTCGCGACGCAGAAAAAAATCAGCCGGTTCCATCTGCCATGGTCTCACAACTCCCATAAATGCGATGTCTGTGCCGGCGCTGACGTATGCTGAATTGTCAGGGTATTCAGTAGTGTATTCAGCAGCATCTTCTGTGTTTGTTGCCGATGATCCGCGATTAGTGGCTTCGTTATCGTATGAGCATATATCATTTCTGGTGCAGCCTTCTTGCTGATGCTCATTTTTTGTCGTTCTCCCACTCATGAACGCAACATCTTCAACGCCGCTGCCGTCGAGGATGTAAGCATTCTCACTCGCTTTGCTGTTTACTACATCAATGCGACATAGATCGAGATAACGTCCTTCGTCAAAACAAATGTCTTTGCCATACCAACATCTGCCTTTCCTGTCATTGTTGTTAGCGTTACTGTTGTTAGTGTTACTGTTGTTAGTGTTACTATCCTGTATACTTGTGAATCTCAGGCAATTGTCTGTTCTGATTTCCGCCTCTCCGATGTCATAGTGGTAAGCTTTGAAAAGTGAGGGATCGCCGACCACTTGTTTTGTCTGGAGGTAGCATAGTTCGGTCTCATAGGATGTGCTGGTCGGATCGATGAGGTAGATGAACATGTGAACGCGGGCGTGGCTATACATAGCTATATCATTTGCACGGTACATCGAAAGGAGGCCCATGTGATAATACCAGGTCCCAAGGTATGGATTCAGATAACCTGGCATGAGATTAGTCTGCATTTTGACACCAAGTCTGTCGCACCAAGCGAGCATGTTGCGGCGATGCGCCTGCGGATTTACGCGGAAGATCGCCATGTCATGGCGGTACGCGATGGTGATGTCCTTATGTGTCTCTGCAAGGACGGAGTAACTGTGAAATCGTGGCTCTGATGTGGCCACAGGTTCAATATCATTCGTTGTTCCAGCGCAATAATCATCATGAAGGTCACGGGTCCGATTCCCGTCATCAATTAGTTTCACGACAATCCTGTATTTGCCTTCCGGCAACGCAGAATAAGGCTCACCGTTCTCGTCGGTGTAGCCGATCCCATCATCGAGGATTGCACCGTTGGCGGCATCAGTCGCGCTCACAATTATTGTTTTGAAAATAGTATCTGTGAAATATGATTTGATAGTTGCATTTCGAAGCGATTTTTCCGGATGTGAAATATCTAAGACCATGAGCGGCGGGAAGCCATAGTCCTTCATCTTCTCGCGGCCCGGGTCGAGTTTTTCATCATAGCATGTAAGGCCCGGATGATATGCCAGGACATTACGATTGTTCTTGCGTGTCTGGATCGTGTGGCGGACAACTACGCCACTGTCATCATGAAATGTAAGACCTGATCCAGTTTGGCTGATTTCAGAATAGCTTTCGTTTGGATTATCGACGGGGTTTTCTGAATCCGGGCTTACAAGTTCAACAACAAGAATTGTGTCAGACGGAAGCACTGGCGATGTGTGATTCATATTCTCAGAACTGATCCGACCTTCTTCGTTATCTGATTCTGAGAATAAACCTGAATTGTAAGTTGCCTCTATCCGTCCTTCGACGGCAAAAGCTCTTCCGGGCTCTATTATGGGCGCAGTTTCTGCGGGGTCAGTGATCACAAGTCTGAAACCAGTGTGACCACAGCGTTTGCCGGGATCAATTCGTTCATCAA
>JAQWCI010000159.1 GCA_028706005.1 Lachnospiraceae bacterium | reverse complement strand
TTTTGTCATTTTTCTCCATCACTTAGTCAGGTCAGTTATTCGCATCTCTCTTTTCGGATTGATCCTGAGCTCTATCTTTGTCAAAACGAATGCCAGGAGATTTGCCACCAGATAATAAATCACTGCCGTTACAATGAGTGGGAAGAAAGCTTCCAGCGTCCTGCTCCTTATAATATCAGATACCTTTGTGAGATCCTCGATCGCAATATATCCTACGACTGATGTGTCCTTGACCATAGAAACAAATGTCCCCTTGTATATAGGCATAAAATGTTGTGCTGCCTGAGGAAATGTTACCTTTCTGAACACCTGTGATCTTGTGAATCCCAATGCTGCCGCCGCCTCTATCTGCCCCTTTTCAACGGCATTGATCCCCATATTCAGCATTTCCGATACATATACTCCGAAGTTTATGGAAAAGCCGATAATAGCTACAATAATCGCTGATATGCCAACTTTTCCGAAAACTATATAATAAAGAATCATAAGCAGTACTACGACTGGCGTGCCTTCAATAATTCTGCTGAACGCCGTTACCGCTGGTCCTGACTTCTTCCTTTCACGGCGCAGCATACATAGTCCGAACCCCAGCAGAGAACCGAATATGCCTGAGAATGCCGAAATTAACACAGTCACACCAAGTCCGTAGAGTATTTGTTTCCATCTGTCCTGATTGATAAATGTGCGTGTAAAGCTTCCCGTCAGCTCATCGATGAGTCCTGTTTTTTCTTCAGTGTCTCCGGCTTCTTCTGTTGCCGCGACCTTACGTACGATAAAGTATACTCCTCCCTCATACTCGGGATCGCTCATGTCAACAATTTCTTTGCGTTCCTCGGTTATGGAGAAGCTTCCGACAGCCGCATCAGCTTTGCCGCTCTGTATCATTGGTATAAGGCCGCTGGTATCCATCGTAGTGAACTCCACGTTCATGCCAAGTATCTTGCCTATGTGGAGCATCATTTCCAGTTCATATCCTTTCTCGCGGCCGTCTGCGTCGACATACTCCATAGGCTCGTACGCCTTATCATAAGCCACCAGAAGAGTTCCGTTTGCCCCTGAGCTTTCAATATCAGGCATCACTTTTACGCTGTCATCACTCCCCATCCACCTTTCCTTCATCTCATCCAGTGTGCCGTCAGCCTTGAGCGTTGCCAGAGCACTGTTCACTTTCGATGTGAGAGGGCTTCCCTTCTGAAGAACAATGCCATACTTTGCTGCTGCGATCTTCTGAGGAAGGACAGTCAGATCAGTTTCCTTTGCCAGCTCTATTTTTGTGTTCGGTTCGTCCATAGGGACAGCCTCGACCCTGCCACCCTTAAGCGCTTCTATCTGTTCCAGCGGACTATTGAATACACTGTATGTAACATTTGGTATTACCGCATCAATATATGTGCTGAAAATCGATCCCGATGTGTCTGCTATGAGTTTTCCAGACAATTGCGCAAGCTCAGTATACTGAGGCACTCTTGTGTCTTCTACAACACTTTTCAGACTCAGAAGCACCTGTGGGTTGTCAAAATAGCTCTCTGTAAAACCCACCAGCTCGCGCCGTTCCTCTGTGGCATTTATATCCGATATAGCTGCATCTGCCTTGCCGGATTCGACTGCCGGAAGGATTGCATCAAAATCCATGACTGTAAATTTCAATTCCATATCGAGCTTCGCGGCTATGATTTCCATAAGCTCGACATCTATGCCTGCCACTTCTCCGTCCTGGACAAAACAAATTGGTGGAACATCCGGTGACACTGCCACAGTCAGAACACCATTTGTTCCAGCGGACGGCGAGATTTCCTTAATGTCATAATAATCAGGCCCGCCAAGCGACCATCGTCCTGTCATTTCACTGAGAGTTCCGTCTGATTTGAGCTCTGCCAGCACCGTATCAATTTTATCGATCAGATCAGTATTGTTTTTTGACACAGCTATATAGCATGCTTCGTCTGCCACACTGTCATCCGCGACCATTATACTGTCATCGCTCTTCATCATATAACCGGCCGTGGAGCGTGATGTCATAACATAATCGACCTTGTCACTCTCTAGAGCCAGCAGTGAATCAGCTGCTGAATTGAACAGATATGTAGATGCATTAGGGTAATTCTCGTTTATGTAATCCTGGGTCACTACGCTGTTTATGCCATATCTTGCAGTATCGGGAGAAACAGTATGCTCTTCTGAAGTCGATACAGTTTCTGTCCCCGAATTACCAGTCGTTTCCGCGGCGCGGAAGCTCACAGGGCATAACGCTGAGAGGGCTGCCAGTGCCGCGATCAGAATTGCCATACATGGTAATTTCACCCTCATATCTGCCATATTCCCCTGTTTTTCAATCTTTTCCAGACCGTCCTCAAGTATCCCGAGCTCATCATTATGTTTGTCAGAGTACTTCTTTATTCCTAAAAGTATCACCGTCTCTATAATAATACAAACGATAAGCGTAAGCCACCAGTTCTGCGTCAGTGCCGCAAGTAAAGTAAAGAAAAATTACTTTCATGGGCGACAAATTCGTGTATCATGAAGTATATACATTTCATTTTGAAGGGAGCGCGCCACATGATCTCTATCCGACATTTGAAAAAAGTTTTCCCTGATGTCGCCCCTCTTATTGATGTGAACGCAGAGATTGAAAAGGGTGAAGTCATTTCTATCATAGGACCGTCAGGCACCGGAAAATCCACATTCCTGCGCTGTCTTAACATGCTGGAGACCCCGACCTCAGGAGATATCATTATAGACGGAGAATCGATAACAGCGAAGGGTGCTGACATTCCCGCCATTCGCCGGAAAATGGGAATGGTATTTCAAAATTTCAACCTTTTCTCTAATATGACAGTCATCGAGAACATTATTCTGGGTCCTGTAGACCTTCTGAAGCAGTCAAAACAAGATGCGTGTGCTGAAGGCATGCGGCTCCTTTCCACAGTGGGTCTTGCTGAAAAGGCCTTCAACTATCCTGACGAACTCTCAGGAGGCCAGAAGCAGCGTGTCGCTATAGCCCGGGCACTTGCCATGAAACCTGAGATCATTCTTTTCGATGAGCCGACATCGGCCCTTGACCCCACAATGGTCGGCGAAGTACTTGCGGTAATCCGTTCACTGGCTCGTCAGGGCCTGACAATGCTTATCGTCACTCATGAGATGAATTTTGCGCGAGATGTTTCCACACGCGTTTTCTATATGGATCAGGGTGGAATTTACGAAGATGGCACACCTGAGCAGATCTTTGAGCACCCTCAGAAAGACCGCACACGCATATTTGTAAAACGACTTAAGACCTTTGAACGAGAGATCAAGTCTGCCACCTTCGACTTTATTGAAGTCAGCAATAGCCTTGAAGAATTCGGTCACAGGCACTTCTTAAGTCAGCGGCAGATCAATGGGCTTCAGACTATATTTGAGGAGCTCTGCGTGCAGATCCTTCTTCCGCGCAGCAATGTGCTTCCGATCGGGTTTTCCGCCGAGGTCTCTGAGATCGACGGTTCATGCAACGCTGAGATTGAATTTGGCGGTCCTGAATATAATCCGTTCACTGATAAGGCTGATGACCTGTCCGTAAAACTCCTCCTTGGAATGACCACAGAACACAGTTGGAAATTTGAAGAAAAAAATGCAGTTTTCCTGAAGCTATAGGATGGCTGAATGTACTGATGAGCTGGAAGTCCGGTATCGAGACTGTGTTGGATCTCATATGTTTTGACGATATGATAAAAGACGTCGACCTCGTTGTCACCGGGGAAGGGCGTCTTGACTATCAGAGCTGTTTTGGGAAAGTCGTACATGGAATCGGCACCCACTGCAAGATGGCCGGCGTGCCTGCTATAGCACTTGTCGGGTCTGTTGGAGAGGGCGCCGCTGAGTTTTGCCGTTACCATTTGCTCAAATAAAATTTCTGATCAACATTGATGTCTCCTGAAGACCATTATTATTTCTTTTCGACTTCTGCCGAACCTGGACCTGGTGTTCCTTCTTGTTTTGCCTCAGGATCACAAACCTGGTCTGTTGCTGCATCCAGTGCCTTATCTGCAGCCTGTTTCTCAGCAATTCCATCTTTCAGGCTCTTCTTCACACCCACCGGTCTCACAATAAACTTCTCAAGTACTCTCACTTCACGTTCTCCGCCTTTAAGAGCTAAATACCCGATGACTGAGAAAACGACCGCACCTATCAGATTTACTATTAAGTCCTTCATCGTGTCAATGATTCCTATGTCAAGATATCCATTTATCCCCAGATCCTGACCATTTACCATTGTTGATGTGATGCCGTTAATTCTTACCGGAACCTGCGCACCCGTAGGATTTATCGCAACGCTCGATATGCTGTGAACTATCGTATCCTTCTGCATATCAAGCCCGAAGAACCAGTCCATTGAGAATTCGAAGACTTCCCAGACAGCACCGATCGTCATTGAGAAGCAAAAGGCAACTATACATATGTAGAGTGGCGAGAGTTCGAATATCACCTTGTTGCTGCGATTGAGGATCATGACCATGGAGAATCCGATTGCTGCCGCAAGAAACCCGTTCAGTGTATGAAGCACTGTATCCCACATCGGCACAGCCGTGTAGTAATTGTTGACTTCTCCCAGTATTTCCGCAGAATATATAAAGAACAGAAGGATTATCTCCAGCGTTCTCGGCAGATCCACCTTGAGCCTTACCTGCATTATGCTGGGCACGATCAGCAATATCAATGACAGAACACACAGGGCGACGTTCTCATAACTGCCCCTTATGAACTGTCTTACCATGCAAATCACAATCAGCGCCCTCAATATTATGTAAACAAGATAGACCTTCTTATCACTCTTAAGATGAGTATTGACCGCTTCATTCATCTCATTTCGTTTCTGTTTCCTTTCGGTCTTCCGCTGAAGTTTTGCCTCTTTGCTGTTGTCGTCTTTTCTGCTCATATCGTATATACCTCTTGGCTTATATGCCTTTGTAGTTCGCACCTTTATATCCGAATACCTGCTGTTCCTCTATGATACTACTAAACTCCGGCTATTGTCCTGCTTCTTTACCCGCGAATTCGTTGGTCTGCCCTGTTTCGCGGGTAAACCGGCCATCGCCAGATTCCTCGAACTTGCTTCTTTACCCGCGAATTCGTCGACCTGCCCTGTTTCGCGGGTAAGCGTGTTAGTCAGACACTTGCCAGGCTCGATCTCTTACCCGCGAATTCGTTGGTCTGCCCTGTTTCGCGGGTAAGCGTGTTAGTCAGACACTTGCCGGGCTCGATCTCTTACCCGCGAATTCGTTGGTCTGCCCTGTTTCGCGGGTAAGCGTGCCACCGCTAGAT